>JBDRTC010000722.1:0-9645 GCA_043824335.1 Planctomycetota bacterium
GCCAGCATGGCGGGCGGCATCGGCGGCGGCATGCTGGGCGGCATGGGCGGCGGCATGGGCGGCGGCATGGGCGGCGGCATGGGCGGCATGGGAGGCGGCATGATGGGCGGCCGCGGCGGCATGGGCGGCGGCATGGGCGGCATGGGCGGTGGCATGTTCAACGTTCCCCCGAATCTGTTCCAGAACGTGGTCCCCAACGCCGTGCCACGAGGCGGCTTCCGGCCCTTCGCCGTCGAGGATGACCTGACTCTCTCGCCGGAAGGCGAGCCCAGGGCGTCGCGGCCCGAGGCCCGTCCGAAAACGGCCCCAAAGCCCCAGGCCATCCAGGTGGATGAGAGCGCCGATCCGCAGGTCTTCTGGGATCGCCATTTTGCCGAGAACGAAGAGGTGCGAGCCGTGATTCGCGAAACGGTCCGCGAGCTGATGAGAAAACAGAAGTTCGACCACGTGATCGCGCTGATCCGGGCGGCCTTGAGGCACCAACAGCCGCAGCCGTGGATGTACGAGGCCATGGCGCTGGCCATGCAGGCCGACGGGCGTTCGGAGGAAGAAGTGGAGCGCGCCGTGATGTCGGCGGTCGATTTCGCGGATAACCCGCTCGACCTGATGTACGTCGGGGTCTACCTGGACCGCATCGGCCTGGAGCAACGCGCCCTTCAACTCTACCGCCAAGTGTCGAACCTGGCCCCGTTGCGGTTCGAGCCCTACATGCACGGTCTTTCCATCGCCCAAAAGCTGGACGATCTGGACGCGATCCAGTGGGCCACGGCCGGCATCCTCAGCCAAGCCTGGCCCGACGAGAAGAAGGACGTCTGGCTGACCGGCCTGGGCGCGGCCAACGACACGCTGAAGAGGCTCCGGGCCGAGAACAGAATCACCGAAGCCGACCGGTTCGAAGCGGCTCTCGACGCGGCCGTCGAGCGCGACATCGTGGTGGAAGTCTCCTGGACCGGGGACGCCGACGTGGACCTGATCGTCGAAGAGCCCAACGGCACGGTCTGCTCGTTCCGCAACCCCCGGACGACCGCCGGCGGCGTCATGCTGGGCGACACCTACTCGCACCTGGGCGAGAGCCCCACCGACGGCCTCCATGAAACCTACGTTTGCCCCCAGGGATTCGATGGCCGGTATCGCATGCTCTTGCGCCGCGTGTGGGGAGACGTGACCGCGGGCAAGGTCGCCGTCACCGTCCACACGCACGTGTGGGGCGAAGGGCAGCGGACGTTCAAGAAAATGGTCCCGCTCACCAACGACGACGCCGTGGTCCAGTTCGATCTGGACGGCGGACGCCGCAAGGAGTCGCTCGAAGCAGAGCAGGTCGCCGTTGCGGCCGATGCGGCGATCGGCCACGTGGCGGCGCGGCATCACGTGTTGGCCCAGCAGCTTGCCGCCGGGGCGGATCCCCTCTCCATGGCGAACTTTACCCAGTCGCGTCAAAATCCCTTCGTCGGCGGCTTCTTCCCGGTCGTCGGCCGCGGGGCGGTCGGCTACCAGCCGGTGGTCGTGCCGATACCCGAGGGGGCGATGCTCATGGCCTACGCCGTGATTTCCGCCGACCGGCGCTACGAGCGCGTCGACCCCATGCCGCAGTTCATGGCCATCGGTGAGGTGTACACGTTCAAGACCGCGGGAGGCCAGCAGGGGCAAGGCCAAGGGGGTACGGGCGGCCAGGGCTTCAGCGGGATGTTCGGCGGCGGCGGGCTCGGCGGTGGCGGCGGCGGTGGCATGTTCTGAAAACGCGCGGGTTCAGCCCGTTTTTCGCACCACGCCCGGGTAGACATCAAGGTCCAGCTCCTCGAAGCGGCCCGCCTTGAAGCGTTCCACCGCGATCGCGCCCATCACGGCGTTGTCGGTGCAGAGCTTGAGAGGGGCCACGTGGAGCCGGACGCTCAGGCGCCGCGATTCCTGGTCGAGCCTGCTCCGCAGTCGCGCGTTGGCCGCCACCCCGCCCCCAACGCATAAGGTCTCCAGGCCGGTCTGTTCGAGCGCCAGAAACGCCTTGTCGAGCAAACAGTCGACGATCGCCTCCTGGAAGCTGGCGGCCAAATCGGCGACTTGAGAAGGCTCAAGCCGGAGTTCGTCGAGATCGAGCCGCCCCGGGCCCGCAATCGCGTAGCGAACCGCCGTCTTCAATCCGCTGAAGCTGAAATCGAGCCGCTCCCGGTCCTTGACTAACGCCCGGGGAAACCGGTACGCCCGCGGATCGCCCTCTTCGGCCGCTTTCTGGATCGAGGGGCCGCCGGGATACGCCAGGCCGAGCATGCCGGCCACCTTGTCGAAGGCTTCGCCCGCCGCGTCGTCGATCGTCGCGCCCAGGAGGTCGAATTTCAGCGGCCCCCTGCATCGATACAGGCTGGTGTGGCCCCCGCTAACGATCAAGCCGACGCAGGGAAAGACGTCTTCGCCGGCGGCCAACCGGCAGGCGTAGATGTGGGCCTGGAGGTGATTGACGGCGATCAAGGGAACTTTCAGGGCCACCGCGAGCGATTTGGCCGCGACCAGCCCTACCAGGAGCGATCCGGCCAGCCCGGGCGTGTTGGCCACGGCCACCGCGTCGAGATCCCCAAGCGACAACCCGGCCTGCCTCACGGCCTCGTCGATCACTGGCAGGATTCGCTCGACGTGGGCCCGCGACGCGATCTCCGGCACCACGCCGCGGAACCGACGGTGCAGATCGTCCTGCGAGGCCACCACGGACCCGAGAACCTCCAGCTCGCCGGTGACGATCGCCGCGGCCGTCTCGTCGCAGGTTGTCTCCAGCGTGAGGATCTTCATCGAGCAGCCCTCAGTCAGCGCGGGCCAGCTCACCGGCGAGATAATCGATCGCCATGCGCAACTGGGGGTCGACAAACTCCGACGGTTGCGGGTCTGAGAGTTCCGAGTCTGGCGGGTCCGGCTTCGCTGGTTCCGGGGTTGAGGGCTCCGGGGTTGAGGGCTCCGGATCCGCCGCCGGTGCGTCGGCGGCCTTGGGCTCCTCCGGCGGTTTGGTGCCGGCCTCCGGCTGGGTCGGCTGGCCCTCAACCTCCTCGCCCGCCGGCGATGGCGGCTTGGCGTCGGGGCTCTCCTGCGGGTCCACCGGCACTTCTGCTGCCGGAGGCTCTTGGCCGGAATCGGCAACCTGGACCAGGGGCGGGTGTTTTGGCTGGAGGACGTCGCGCCGGCTCCGGTCGCGGATCAAGGCGACCATTTCCGCATCGCTCAGCTTCAGTAGGTAGCCGTCGTTGGGCACCACGCCCCATTCGTCGTCTTCGTCGTCGCCGGGAAAGCGGTGGATTTTTTTGCCGCTGGGCCGGTGATAACTGGCGGTGGTCAGCTTCAGGGCACTCTTCGCGGTGCCCCCATGGGGACGCCTCTCCAACTCGATCACGTTCTGGACGCTCCCCTTCCCCCAAGTCCGCTCGCCCATGACAACCGCCCGCTTGTGATCCTGAAGACAGGCCGCCACGATCTCGCTGGCGCTGGCGCTGTATCGATTCACGAGCACCACCATGGGAAAGCCTTCCAAGGTGCCGGACTCCTTGGCGTCCCAGGACCGTTCGGTGGCGGCGCGGCCCTCGGTGCTGACGATCCGTCCCTGGGAAACGAACACGTCGCTCACCTCGACGGCCGAACCCAACAACCCGCCCGGGTTGAACCGCAAATCGAGGATCAGGCCGCGGAATTCCCGCTTCTTCAACTCCTCCAGCGTCCGGCGCAACTCGTCCGCCGTGCCGCGGCTGAACGCCGTAATGCGGACGTAGCCGATCTTCCCCGGGCGATCCAGGAGAAAGTCCCAGTGGTCGTCCTCCTTGCGGTGGTCGCCCAAGACGGTGTCGACGCGGATGATCTCTCGCGTCAGCGTGATTGGCTCTTTCTCGGACTGATTCGGATGGAGCACCGTGAGCGACACCTGGGAGCCGGCTTCCCCCTTGAGTTGGCGGACCGCCTCCTCCACGCCGTCGATCCCGTCGGTGCTTTTGCCGTCGATCTCGAGGATCCGGTCGCCGGCCATCATTCCGGCCCGATAGGCGGGCGTGCCGACCAGCGGGCTCAGCACCTTCAACTGGCCGTTTTCGACGGCAATTTGGATTCCGATTCCACCGAAATTGCCGTCGACCGAGGTGCGGAACTCGTCCAGCTCCTTCGGGGTGATGTAGGAGGAATAGGGGTCCAGCTTGTCGAGAATTCCCTGGATCGCCGCCTCGATCAGCTCGCGCCGGCTGATGTCCTTGACGTAGTTCCGCTCCACCTGGTCGAGCGTGTCGACCAAGAGCTTGTGCAGCTCGTAATCGTCCTCCTTCGGGCGTTCCGACTGGTCGGCCATCACGCCGGCCAAGCCAAAGCCCCCGACTAAAGCGACCACGACCAAGAGAACCGGAATCCGTCGCACCATCGACCAATCTCCCCGCTGTGCCTCTTTGCGGACGACAAAAAATCCACAAATCCCATTACCCAAGCGACTTACAGCAGTATAGCCAATCGGCGCAATTCAGGCAAGCGAATCGGGCTTTGGCGGAATCAGGCCCGGTGCTTCAGAAGTCGTACCAGAGCCCGGCCCCGACCTGTTCTTCATGCTCGCGGAAGAACTGGTACTGGTCGCTCTTGCCGTTGAAGTAATGGAAGCCGGCCCGGAAGAGTTTTCCGGTTTCGCCCCGCCACTGGAGGCCCGTCTGGACGGTCATGTTTCCGCCAAAATCGACCTCTTCCCGAATTCGAGTGTTGATGGCGAAAAACGGCGCGCCCAGCATGCCCGTGGGCCGGACGGGGCTGTAGTCGACGCCGAACTGGAACTCCCACGGCTCGCTGCCCCCCTTGACGAAGAAAGCCCAGCCGGCTTCGGCGTACAGTCGCAGGCTTTTCAACGGGCGCACCGCCACGGCGGCGATCATCACGTCGCGGGCGTAGTTGATCCGAGCCAAGCTGGCGTTACGAACCATGCGTTCGTCGCCCATGTGCGAGCTGAGGTGATAGTAACCGAATTTCGTCTCGACCGCGCCCTGGCGGAACGTGATCGGGATCCCGAAGCGGAAATCGACCGACTCCAGGTCCCGTGCGTCATTCAAGCTGAGACGCGGGAACGCCGCCCCTTCGATGTCGACTTGCCACCCTTCGGGCAGGATTGGGTCCCAGGTGCCGTAGCGCAGCATTCCCACGTGGGTGCCCAGGGCGATGTCCCACAGCCAGCGCTGGTCCTGCTCGTTGACCCAGTGGCTCGAAAACCGAGACTCCCGTCCCGAGGCCAGGTAAGCCGGGAACATCAGCCCCTCGGGTAACACCTGCCACTGCCAGCAGTCGTCTGAGTATGGCGTCGGGTAGGGGCGCACGCTCATGTCGAGGGTTTGGCTGTCGAACGCCTTCCCCAAGGCGTGGTCCGGAAAGTACGCGGCAACCGGCCGACTCGACAAGATGTCGGTTGGGGGAAGGGTCGTGTCTGCCAGTCCAGCGGCCGGAGGAAGGGACGGGACCTGGCCTCGGGCGGTTGCGGCGCCGAAACCTCCGAGCATCCCGCAAGAAGCGATTAGACAGACAATCAAGGCCCGATGGCGAAACATGACGCGCGAGTCCCCTGCTTCCCGCTGGAAACCTGCTGAAGTGACCACCAAAGACACCAAAGAAAAGACCCGATCCCAGACGCACGCGGGCCGATCAAGCGGTCCGCCAGCGCCGGTCGAGAGGCGGGAAGTGTAGCGTTTCTGCCGCCTCAGGGGGAGAGGAAATTGACATGGCCGTAACTCCCCTGAGAATAAGAGGTTATCGCGTTTTCTCGCATCCCCGGGCTCGACGGAATTCAGGCCGATCTTGGAATAATCACGTTCGGGCGATAACGCTTTTCAGGGTAGGAGCCCAACCATCGGGGTGCCCGATTCCGGCATGCTTGCTCCGGACGCCGCCGCCGGGGACCGTTTGGCGCGACGTTCGCCCGGGCTATAATCGAGGGGCGCGCAGCGAGGTTCCCGTCCGCGTGCCCCGTCCCCTCACGTTGAGCCTTCGATGAACGGCGCTAGTATCGCTCCCCTTATCAAAACACTCCGCTCGCGGCTCGGCTCGGAGAACGTCCTCTCGGCGAAGTCGGACCTGGTGGTCTACGAGTGCGACGCATTCACCATCGAGAAGAACCAGCCGGACGTCGTCGTCTTTCCCCGATCCACCCGGCAGGTCGCCGAAGTCGTCAAGCTTGCCGAGGAGTACGATGTTCCGGTCGTGCCCCGTGGGGCGGGGACGAGTCTGGCCGGCGGATGCCTGCCGGTCGGCGGCGGTGTTGTGGTGATGTTGACCCGCATGAAGCAGATCGTCGAGATCAACCTCCGCGACCGCTTCGCGGTGGCGGAGCCGGGCGTGCCCAACCTGGAGTTGACGCGCGCCCTGGCGGGCACCGGCTATCACTACTCGCCCGACCCATCGAGCCAAACGGCCTGCACGATCGGCGGAAACGTAGGCACCAACGCCGGCGGGCCGCACACGCTCAAGTACGGCGTCACCTTGAACCACGTTCTGGGGCTGGAAGCGGTGCTCGGCGACGGTTCGATCCTCCAGCTCGGACCGGTCCAAAACCCGGCCGAGCTCGATCTCGTCAGCCTGTTCGTCGGGAGCGAAGGGACGTTGGGCATCGTCACCAGGATTTGGGTTCGGCTGACGCGCAACCCGCAAGACTATCGCACCATGCGGGCCATCTTCGAAACGGTCGACGACGCCACCAATGCCATCAGCGACATCGTCGCCGCCGGCGTGATCCCCGCGGCCATGGAACTGATGGACCAGGGGATTGTGCGGGCCGTGGAGGAGGCGTTTCATTTCGGCTTCCCGCTCGATGCCGAGGCGATCGTGGTGATCGAGCTGGACGGACCGTCCGCCGGGCTTGACCAGCAACAGGAGCAGGTGGTTGAGCTCTGCCGGAAGTGGAATGCCCGGGAGGTCGTGCCGGCCAACACTCCCCGGGAGCGGGAATTGTTGTGGAAGTGCCGCAAAATGGCCATCGGGGCGCTGGGCCGCTTGAGTCCCAGCTATTGCATCCAGGACGGGGTCGTGCCGCGCACGCGCTTGCCCCACATCATCCGCCGCATCTCGGAGATCGGCCGGAAGTATCGCCTTCCGATCGTCAACGTGGCCCACGCCGGCGACGGGAACGTCCACCCGATCCTCCTGTTCGATGAGCGCGACAAGGACCAGGTCCAACGGGTGCTGGCCGCCGGGGAAGAGATCCTGGACGAATGCATTCAGTGCGGAGGCAGCGTGACCGCCGAGCACGGGATCGGCGTCGAAAAGCTCAACCTTATGAACCGGCTCTTTACGGACGCCGACCTCGAGGCGATGGCCCGAGTGCGCGACGCATTCAACCCGACCGGGCGGCTTTCGCCGGGCAAGTTGTTGCCCACGTCCGACGGGCCGCCGATCCACCAAACCTCGCCCGGCCGCCGCGCGTTACCCTGACATCAAGAAGCCGTAACGACAACAGCACCGAACAACAGCACCGCCGCTTGCGGCTTAGCCTAAACAGTCCTGCTACTCTTAGCTCAACAACCACCACCAACGGCAACGTGAACCCACCCGATCAAGTTCTGCCATTAACCGAGACCCTCACGCCGCCGGATCAGGCGGGCGTCGAAGAGATCGTTCGCGGCGCGTGCGAGTCGGGCACGCCGATCTACACAATCGGTGGAGGGACCGCGCTTCAGTACGGCGTACGGCCCACGCGGCCGGGATTGGGTCTATCGCTTGCCGCACTGAACCGCGTGATCGACTACCCCGCCCGCGATCTGACCATCACCGTCGAGGCCGGCGTAACGATCGCCGAGCTGGCCGCGCGATTGGCTACCGAGCGGCAGCGGCTCCCGGTCGATATCCCCCAAGCCGATCGGGCCACCGTGGGCGGAGCCGTGGCCACCGACCCGAGTGGCCCCCGTCGCTACCTCTGGGGCACGTTGCGCGATTACGTCATCGGGCTTAAGGCGGTCGACGGCCGCGGCACCACGTTCTCCGGGGGCGGCCGCGTGGTCAAGAACGCCGCGGGATACAACTTGTGCCAGCTCTTGACCGGCTCTCTGGGGACCCTCGGGGTGATGACCCAGGTGACGCTGATGGTCAAACCGATGCCCGAGACCTCGGCGCTGGTGGCCCGCGACGTCCCCGATTTCGACACGGCCGAAAAACTCCTGACCGAGTTGGTCCGAACCGAGACCTTGCCCGCGGCCATTGATTTCCTGGCCGGCCCGGCGCACGAGGACGATGCCGCACTTTCGAGAGAGAGCGAGTCGGCCGCCGGACGATTGGTGGTGGGATTCGAGGGCACCGCGGCGGAAGTCGACTGGATGGTCGAGCACCTCGGCAGCGAGTGGCGCCGGTCGTCGGGTGTGTCGGTGACGGAGATTCGCGGCGACTGCCGCGACCGGGTATGGAACCGCCTGACGGAATTCCCCGCCCAAGAATCAGGCGCCAACGGCGCCGCTCCGCTCGTCGTAGAAATCCACGTGCTGCCCAGCGCGATGTTCGATTTCATCCGGCGGCTTGTCCAAATAGACCCCGGCGGCTCGATCCAGGCCCACGCCGGCAACGGCGTCATCCGGGCCCGGTTCGCCTGCGAGCCGGGGGAAGTGGCGGCCCTGGTGACCGACCGGCTTCGTCCGGCCGTTGCGGAGTCGGGCGGGGCGATGGTCGTCTTGTCGTATCCCGCCGGCGTGGAGTTGAGCCGCAGCGATGTCTGGGGCCCGGCCGGCGCCGGCGCCGCGGTCGCGCAGTCGATCAAGCGCGGGTTCGACCCCAAAGGAATCCTCAATCCGGACCGTTTCGCATACCCGAATCCATGACTCCCGAGAACCAGCAAAACCCGGCTGCCCGCGACGGCGACAATCCGGCCGCGGGCGTCGACAATGATCTGTTCTACGGCTGCGTACACTGCGGGCTGTGTACGTCGTCGTGTCCGACCTACACGGAGCTGGGCGACGAGAACGACGGGCCCCGCGGCCGGATCTACCTGATGCGTCTGGTGGCCGAGGGGAAGATGGAGGTCAACCGGCGCGTCCGCCGCCACCTGGAACTTTGTCTCGACTGCCGGGCGTGCGAGACGGCCTGCCCTTCCGGCGTCGAGTACGGCCGGCTGATCGAGCCCTTTCGGCTCGGAATGGAGGAGGCCGACAAGAGCCTCGCCAAGCGTTTTGACTGGTTCCGCCTGCTGATCCTCTTCCGCCTGTTTCCCTACCGCGACCGGATCCGGCGGGCGATGGCACCGGTTCGGCTTGCCCAGCGGTTGGGGGTTTACGGCTGGGCGGAACGGCTGGGACTGCTGAAGCTGGTGCCGGGCCGGCTGGGACAGATGATCACGCTGGTGCCCCCGCCGGTGGACCCCGGCCCCAAGCTCCCCAGCTTTCTCCCCGCAATCGGCCGGCGACGGGCTCGCGTGGCCTTCTTTGTCGGCTGTGTTGCCGACGCGATGTTCCGCCACGTCCACTGGGCCACGCTCCGCGTGTTGCAGCAAAACGGCTGCGACGTGCTCATCCCGGAGCCCCAAGGCTGCTGCGGCGCGATCCACTACCACGCCGGCGACAGCCTCGGGGCGAAGAAAATGGCCGACGCAAACCTCGATGCGTTTGACCTGGAGGAGATCGACGCCGTGATCGTCAACCACGCCGGGTGCGGGGCCATGATGAAAGAGTACGGGCTGCACTGGAAAGA
>JBDRTC010000723.1:0-6357 GCA_043824335.1 Planctomycetota bacterium
ATGCCGCCGTACCGGCGGCAGCTAAACGGGGAAGTTGTTTCTCGCGTGACCGTAAAGGCTTCTTCGCACCCGAGCTTCCAGCCCTGCGACGGCCCGAGGATTCGACGGGGGCAGCCTACCTGGGGCCCGCGCCGGCGTCAAGTTGGGAATCATGTTCCATCGAGCCCGTGCCCACGGTCAGCCCCCTCTCCCAGAGGGAGGGGCAGAGCTCGTCCAAGAAAATCTCCGAAAGCGCCGGCCCTGCAAACCCAATCGCGTCGGTGGTATAATTCCATGGCAAGGGACGAAACGCGACGATCGGACCGGTTCCATGGACAACCTCAAAGGACACTTGTTGGTCGCCTCACCTCACCTGGCCGATCCGAACTTCGTCAGGGCCGTGGTCCTCTTGATCCACCACAGCGAAGACGGAGCCTTCGGCGTGGTTCTCAACCGTCCGGCCGACAACACGATCAAGGAGCTTTGGGAGCAGGTTGGCGAGACCCCGTGCCAGATCGATCGGCAGGTCAACGTGGGCGGGCCCGTGGCCGGCCCGCTGATGGCCATTCACACCGACAAGCGGCTCGCCGAGGTGGAGATCCTGCCGGGCCTCTATTTCGCCGCACAGCGAGACCACTTGGAGGACCTCTTTCTCCAGGAGGACCGCCCTTTTCGGGTCTTCGTCGGCCATTCAGGCTGGGGCGGGGGGCAATTGGAAAACGAACTGAAGGAAGGGGCCTGGCTGACAACGCCCGCCACCGTCGACCACGTCTTCGCCGACGACAGCGAGCTGTGGCGAAGGGTCGCCCAGCACATCGGCGAGTCGATGCTGCTTTCCACGCTCAAGATCAAGCACGTCCCCGAAGATCCCACCGTGAACTGAACCGGCTCAATCCCAGATGCCGTGCTCCTCTTTGAGCGGCAGATGGACGGGCTGCTCGCCCAGCCTGGCGGACTTGTACATCGCCAGGGCGATCTCCAGCGTGGGTCGAACGCTCTCGCAGGGGATGGCGGGCGGGCGGTCCTCGCGGATGGCGTCGACGCACTCGTCGATCACCTGCTGGTGCTCCCCACTGGGGAGCGCCGTGGGATCGCTTTGGGCGGTGGCCTGATCGGCGTCGCCGGCCTGGCGGATGGCCTCGTCTGCAGCACGCTCCTCCCGGAACTGCCAGAGGGAAAGGGCCGCGCCCTTCATCACCGCCGCGCCCCGCTCGCCGTAGATCTCGACCCGCACGTCGTCTCCCGGCCAAAGGGCCGTGCTGGCCGTGACCGAGCCGATCACGTCGTTTGAGAAGTGGATCACCCCGTCGAGCGTGTCCTCGATCTTCACCTCGGGATGGGCGAGGTTCGACATCCGCGACTCGACCACCCGGGCGGGCCCCAGCAGAAAGCTGAGCAGGTCGATGTAATGGAAAGCGTGCTGGATCGTTACACCCGCCCCGCTGCGGCGGTCGGAGCGCCAGGGATCGGTGTGGTAGTACTCCGAGGTGCGGTACCACTTCATGATCGCGTCGGCCCGCAGGAGCCGGCCGAAGCGGCCTTCGTCGATCGCGCTTTTGATCTGCCGGATCGGCTCCCGCATGCGGCATTGGACAAAGATGCCGAACTTGCGTCCGGCGCGCCGGCCGGCGGCGATCATCCGATCGGTGTCGGCAAGCGACATCGCCGGCGGTTTTTCAGAAAGCACGTGCTTTCCCGCCTCGAAGGCGGCCAACACCGCGTCGGTGTGCAGATGGTTGGGCGTAACGACGCTCACGACTTCCACGCTCGGGTCGGCCAGCATGTCGTCGAGCTTCGTATAGACCTTGGCTTCCGGCGCGAAATCCTGTGCCAGTTTCGCGGCCCGCTCTTCCTGGATATCGCAGACCGCCACGAGATCGGCCTTCCGGGAGTCCCTTAGAGCCGCCCCGTGCAGTCCCGAGATCATCCCCGCGCCAAGAATCCCGAATCCGGTTGCCATGGTGTTCTCCTTCGCTTGCCGAGGATTGCTCCGGTTCACGGGTGCAGAATGACTTTCAGCGCTCTTAGGGCCTCGATCTCTTCAAAGGCCCTTTCCCAGTCGGCCAGAGGCAGGCGGTGCGTGATGATCTGGCCGGCCGGGATTTGACCGGTGGCCACGAGATCGATCGCCCGGTCCCAGCTTGTGTAGCTCGTGGAAAGACAAAAATGGATATCGGCCACGCGAAAGGCCGCTTTCTCCCAGGGGAAGTCGACCGTGCGTCCGCCCGTCAGGCCGATCGCGCAGATCTTGCCCTTCTTGCGCACCAAGTCGACGGTGCCGGCGATCGCCGCCGGCGCACCCGAACATTCTACCACCAGGTCGGCGCCGAGGCCACCGGTGAGGTCCATCACGGCTTCAGCGACGTCGTCGCGGCCGACGTTGAGCACGGTCTGGAAACCCAACTCGCGGGCCTTGCCGAGCCGGAGGCCCTCGTCCGCAGGCACGCCGACCATGACGACGTGCCGAGCCCCGGCCGCCCGGGCAGTCAGTCCGGCCAAGAGCCCGATCGGCCCCGGGCCGAGCACCACCACGAAATCTCCCGCGGTGACGCCCGCTCGCTCGAGCACGTCGTGAACCGTGTTGGCGGTCGGCTCAACAACCGCGGCCGTGTCGAAATCGAGCGAGTCGGGGATGCGGTGTAGAAGCTGCTCGGGCATCGCGAGGTGCTTGGCCATCGAGCCGTGGATTCCCCAGCCGGGGCTACGCTTTTCGGGACAAATCTGCACGTTCCCCGTGCGGCACAGATAGCACTGACCGCAGTGCCGCGTATGAGGCTCGCCCACCACCCGCTCGCCGATCTGGTAATGCTTGCACCCGGGGCCAAGCTCGACGACGACGCCCGCAAACTCGTGCCCGAGAATGACGGGAGGCCAATAAGGGAAGGCGTCGTTCTTCACATGTACGTCCGTCCCGCAGATCCCGCTTGCCCGGACCTCGATCAACACCTCGCCCGTCCCGGGCTTCGGCTCGGGCATGTCCATCAGGGCAAGATGCCCGACGCCTTTTTGAGTCTTGACGAGGGCTTTCATGGAGTTGGCTCCTGAGGATACGCGGCCGCTTTGTAGGGTTCAAGGTTCGGGGTTCAGGACTTTCTTGCCAACGGTGATCGTGTAAGACGTCCGGTTAGTGTGGCAGTTGCCCTGGGGCCACCGTCCCCGGGAGCAGCGTTACATCTGCAACACGATCCGGCTACGCGAACATCCAACTCCTGAACCCTGAACCCTGAACCCCGAACCCTGAACCCCTCTTCACCCGCACCACCGGGCGGCGAAATCGGTCAATATGCACGCGGCGTCGGCGATCTCCGCCAGCGCGATCTGCTCCTCGTTCGTGTGGGCGTACCCGAGGGTGCCGGGACCGTACACGACCGTGGGAATACCGAGCTGGTTATTGTACATCCACGAATCGCAGGAGGCGGTCATGGCGTCGATTTCCGCCGGGATGCCCCAGTCGGCGCAGCACTGTTTGAGCCCGACGGCCAACGGATGTTCCGGGTCGAGCACGTGGCTGTCGTGACGGTAGATGAACTCCACGCTCACACGCTCCTTGAGCTGCGGATCGGCCGAGGCCAGGGCTTGGCGGAACTCGTCCATCACTTCGTACCGGGTCTTGTTGGGCAGCAGTCCCAGCACTCCTTCGACCGTCGCCCGGGCTGGGGCGGTTGCCGGCCAGTCGCCCGCGGCGAGCCGGCCGAACGTGATCGGCATGGGGTTTTCATACTTGTCGAACAGCGGAATCCCCCGCGAGGCGGCCAGGAGATCGTGGTGGTACTTCTCCAGCACGTCCATGGCCTTTCGGGCGAGCGAGAGCGCGCTCAGGGTCTGGCCGGCTCTGCCCGAGTGGCCCGGCTTGCCCTCGCAGAGGAGCCGAAACCAGACGGCCCCGCGAACGCTTGCAAAAATCCTCCCCGCCGTGGGCTCCATCACGATGCACCCGTCGGCCTGCTCGCCGGCGCGGACCATGGCCAGCGTGCCGTTGCCGCCGTTTTCCTCTTCCACGACCAGGTGGACGATCACCTCGCCGGCCGGCCGGAAATTCAGTTTCGCCAGCGCGGCCAGGACCAGGTAGATGGTGGCGACCTGCCCCTTGGCGTCGCAGGCGCCGCGGCCGTGAATGCTGCCGTCGATTTCCGCGGCCTGGAAGGGGTTTTGCTGTCCCTGAGACGGCGGAACCACGTCGGTGTGCGTATTGAAAAGGAGCGTCTTCCCCGCTCCGGTTCCCGCGAGCCGGAGCCGGAGGTTGAAGCGGCCGTCGTAGCGGAGATCGGGGATGGGGCTGGAATAATCCTCGTCCTGGCGGATCGCGTCGGAAAGCGGCGCCCGAGTCACCTCGACGCCCAGCTCCTCGAACGCCCCCTCGGCCCAGCACATCAGCTCATGCTCGTTTCCCGACGTGGATGGGAACGCGATCAGCCTCTCCAAGAAGTCCCTGGCCGACGGCATCAGCCGGTCGATGGCGTGGCGGATCGTTTCTCTTTCGACGGACATGAGTCACTCCAGCGACGTGAGGACTTTTTCCATGATGTCGCAGCTTTCGTGGGCCTCGGCTTCCGTGATGACCAGGGGCGGGGCCACGCGGATCACGTTGCCAAAGATGCCCACGGCCCCAACCAACAGCCCGTTCTCAGCACAGCGGTCGATGATCCGCGGGATCAGCTCCGGGGCCGGCTCCTTGGTCTTCTTGTCCTTGACGAACTCCAGGCCCATCACCAGCCCCCGGCCGCGGACGTCGCCCAGGTACTTGCACTTCTCTTGCGTCTTGCGCAAGCGCCGCATGATCACCGGGCCCATCTTTCGGGCGTTTTCGGCGAGGTTCTCCCGCTCCATGATTTCCAGGATGGCGATCACCGCGGCGCTTCCCACGGGATTGCCGCCGACGGTGCTCGACATCTCGCCTTTGCCCAGGCAGGCGAAGACCTCGCCGCGTCCGGCGATTGCCGCCACGGGCACGCCGCAGCCGATGCCCTTGCCGATGCACATCAGGTCGGGCTCGAGGCTCTCCTGCGTGTGCGCCCATTGCGAACCGGTGCGCCCGTAGCCCGATTGCACCTCGTCGACGGTAAACAGAACTTCCTTCCCGCGGGCCCAGTCCTCCAGGCGTTTCAGGTATCCCTCGGGCGGAAAGATGAATCCGGCAGCGCCCTGGTAGGGCTCGATCAGGATCCCCGCGAGGCTTCCGCACGAGTTGGCACGGACCACGTCGTCGAGGGCCTCGAGGTGCTTGTCGGCGCACTCCTCTTCGCTCTTCGAGCCGAACGGACAGCGGTAGAAATAGGGGAACGGCGCCCGGATCACGCCGGCCATTGCCGGCCCGTAACCTCGCTTGGGGCCGGCCATTCCGCCGACCGAGGCCGCGGCGTAGGTGCGTCCGTGGAACCCGCCCTCGAAGCCGAGGATCTCGAAACGGCCCGTCTTCCGCTTCATGAGCCGCACGACCGCCTCGACCGCTTCACTCCCGGTCGTCAGAAAGAAGCACTTGTCCATATGGGCGGGGAGCGAGTCGACCAGCTTCTCGGCGGCCAGCACCCGGTTTTCGGTGGGACATTCGTAGTTGTTGATGAGCCTGGCCGACGCCTCCCGGACCGCCCTGACCAGATGCGGGTGGCAGTGGCCCACGTTGGTGACCAGCACGCCGCTGGTCCAGTCGAGGTAGGTGTTGCCGTCGACGTCGGTGACCGCGCACCCGTGGCCCTCTTGCCAGACGACCGGGGCCTGGTATCCGGTCGAGTCGGCCTCGACCTTGTGCCATCGCTCGATCAGCTCCTTCGAGCGCGGACCGGGAAGCGACGTTTTCACGTTGGCGACAGGCATGGTTCCCTCTCTGGCCGTCAATCGGTTGTCAAGACCTCCTCGTTCACACACCACCTCGGCGGCTTGCCTTCCAGGGCGAGATCGATGTCCTTGACGATGTCCTCGCGGATCTTCCAGCCGGAGTCCTCGCTGTACCAGGCGAGGTGCGGCGTTAGGATCGCGTTCTCCAGGCCCAAGAGCGGATAGGTTTGTTCCGGCGGCTCGGTGTCGTAGACGTCGATCCCCGCGCCGGCGATCTTCTTCTCGCGCAGGGCCTCGGCCAGGGCTTCGTGGTCGACCATGGGGCCCCGCGACGTGTTCACCAGGCAGGCCGTGGGCTTCATCATCGCCAGTGTCTCACGGTTGACCATGTGCCGCGTGTGGTCGTTCAGCGGCGTGTGGATCGTGATGTAGTCGGCCTCGCGGAAGACCGTGTTGGCGGAAACCGTTTGGACGTTCAGGTCCCGGACCCGGTCGAGCGGAAGATACGGATCGCACACCAGGATCTCCTCGAACCCGAAGTGCCGCATCTTCTCGAGCACGCGGCTCCCGATCCGGCCGCAGCCGATGATCCCCAGCCGACGGCCC
>JBDRTC010000724.1:0-9447 GCA_043824335.1 Planctomycetota bacterium
ATCATCTCGGAGAGCAGTTGGGTGCCGCCGCTCAGGTATCAGTCGGAAGGGCCGCTCTTGGTGGCGGCCTATAGCTCGCTGACCGGTGTGGACGTCTTCTACTGGTTCTCGACCGGAGACGACGTCGGCTTCGTGCTGGAACTGCCGCCGGAAGCCATGTACGTGATTCTGCGGGTGAAGTAACGGGTTGTCGGGCGGCCGGGAGCCGTCGTCCGAGAGCGATGCCGATGGCCCGGTGATGGAGAGCCTGGGGCGGATGTATCACGACTTCGAGCAGGATTACGCCCGGGCCGCGTTCTGGTGGCGGCTGGCCGAAGTGAACGTTCGAACGTGCCTCCCGCACGCCGGGCGGGAAGCGTGCCAGCTCTGCGTCGATGAATGCGCCACGGCCGGGTACGATGCGATCGAGTTCGTGCGGGTAGGGACCGAGACCGATCCCTTCGGCCAACCGATCGAGAATTCCGGCTTCCTCGCCCCGGTCGTTTTGCCCGAAAAGTGTGTCGGCTGCGGCCTCTGCCAGACCCGGTGTTACGCCATCAACGCCAAGGCCAAGGGCCTGCTCGAACACTCGGCCATTGAGGTCCGCGCCGGACAAGGAAAAGAGGACCGCCTCGCGAGCGGCTCCTACGCGGCGCTTCGCAAGGAAGAGGAGCGCCTGAGAAAGGAGCAGCAACGAAAGCTCTCCAAGGAAAGCGGGGTCGACGACAGCTACTTGCCCGACTTCCTGAAGTGACGATTGGGCGAGACTGGCCACTTTTCAGCCAGTGTGTTCCGACGTGTCAGCGCATCAACCCAGCACTGGATCACAAGCGGCCAGTGGCACCCTACGCAGGATCGTGTGAAGAACAACTTCCCGATTCGGGCACTCTGCCGTTTAGCTGCCGCCGGTACGGCGGCATGCAGTTGAACGGCCTGTCGGGTACAGTGCCACCGTACCGGCGGCAGCTAAACCGGGAGGTTTTCTCTTCGGTTTCTACGCGAGCATCTTGCGCACGTTCTGGAGGCAGCGATTGACGTTCTCCAGCGGATCGCCGGCCCCGCGCTCGTGCTCGACGATGTACCACTCGGTGCCTCCGGTGGTCCGGCAAATGTTGAAGACCGTGGGCCAGTTGACCTCGCCTTCGCCGACGACCGCCTCGGGCGGCCCACCGGACTCCTTGAGGTGAATCGTGCCGGAGCGGCCCGGAAACTTCTTGAGGATGGCGATCGGATCGCCGCCGCCTTCGATGCAATTGCCGAGGTCCATCTGCATGACCACCTCGGGGCTCGTGTTCTCGAAGAAGACGTTCCATGCGAACTGGCCCTCGACTTTCTTGAAGTCGCCGCCGTGGGCGTGGTAGCCGACCCGCATGCCCTGCTCCTTGACTTTCTCGGCCACCTCGTTGTAGACCTTGGCGGTCTCCTTGATCGCCTGGACCGACTCGGCGTAGGAAGGCGGCATCCAGGAGACGATGAGGAAGCGGTTCCCGAGCGTCTGGTTGAACTCGACGGTGGCTTCCAGGGCGTCGCCCTTGAGCGCGTCGAGCCCGATGTGCGTGCCGCAGCATTTGAGCCCGTTCTGGTCGAGCAGCTTGCACAGCTCGGCGGCGTTTCGGTCGTAGTAGCCGGCGAACTCCACGCCCTCGTAGCCCATCTCGCCCACGGCTTTCAGGACCTTCGACAGGTCCTTCTGGCAGGCGTGCCGGACCGAGTAGAGCTGCAGCCCGACGGGGATTTTTTCGTTGCGGGGTTCGGCTGCCGGGGCCAGTCGGCGGGCGCCTGCCAGCCACGCGGCCGTCGCGCCCGCGCCCAGGGTCAAAAAGTTTCGTCGTGAGATGTTCATCTTTGCTCCTGACGGATAACGTGTGCGGGCCATTATGCGAGTGTCCGATCGTCATGCTCAAAGAGGCGAAGCCGCTCTTGGGCGCGGAAAATCGCCGCTTACGGCAGCGGGGGCCAGGTAGGGCTGCTCTTCGACGGCAGACAAGCCAGTTGTTCCGCCCAACAGGCCATCAACTCCGCGCGAACCGCTTCGCGAAACTCCTCCGCCGACTCGGGGGCGTCGGCAACCTCGGCGACCAGCCAGGGCACATCGATACTTGCGTCGCACATGGCCCAGTTGAGAAAGGTTCGGTTCCCCAGCCACACGCGCTCGCGATGGCACCAGAGTGCGTCGGCGGCGTTGGCGCGATGGGTAAAGTGGAAAAACGCGTGAACGGCCAACCGGACCGCTCCGTGCAGATACAGTCTGCTTGCACGGTGTCGGATGGACTCTTGGCGAGGGGTGGGGCCGCTTGGCGGCAGCAAGATTCGCGGAGCTCTCACGGCAGGGTTCTCCAACAATTGCTGTAGGCTACGGTCGGTGGTTGCACCCCGACCCGTTCGATCCCGCCTCGATTGCCGAGGGAGGTTTTGGTCCTTACCGGACTTTTGCGAAAGTCCAGTCCTCAGTTGGGAAATGGCACACGTAGCGTACGACTCTCCTACGTCTCTTGAGCCGGCTGATCGACGTCGTTGGCTGCGTCGGCGTCATTGCCCGGCTCCTCCTTCTTCTTCCGACGCCGTGCCCTCTTCTCCTCAGCTTTTCGCTTCTTGTCCATCTCCCTCCAACGCTTGGCGTAAGTGTTCTGATCTCTTGCCATGAATCCTCTACCTCTGTTTTGGGTTGATGGGCAAGAGCCTGCACACGTGCCAACAGTCGCCCAAAAGCAAGTACCACAAACGCGCGATCGCAACCCCAACGCCGCGATCCGGCACGAGGATCCCTGAGCCAAGGGCAGGCCAATCAGCCGCGATCGAAGAAACATCCGCGGCCGTTCGCCGTCAAGCGAAATTGAGGGGAAGAACCTCGAGGGAAGCTGAGAGAGCTGGCACTGTGCACCCCGCACATTTCATGCATTGTAGCACTTCTGAGCGTTTGAAGGAAGGAGCACCAGAAGTCTAATTCGCGTCACACTTGCCATGGCGCCCGAGGATCCAGATCCCGGGAACCCGAAGCCCCCCTCCGCGGGGGGGCTTCCGCCGGGCGAACGATGCTGAGGCGGGACCACTTCCCAAAAAGATCGAAACACCCCCATTTCCATTCCCGAGGGCCTGTGCTATCATTCAGGTCATAGCGGTGAGAAGTGATGCGAGCCCCACCCCATACCGAGTGCTCTCGTTCTAGTCACCCGGCAATTCGCGTAGCGGCAACCTGTTCTGAGGGTGCCCATCTCCAATTGCGGTTGATTTTCTCCCTCTACTGTTCGGCCGCAATCTTCCTTAACGAGAAGGGGCTCTGGGTGAAGAGGTGGCGGCCTCGTGCGTTTTTCACTTTTTTTTGAAGGAGTGGCGTCATGCCGCAAGGGACGATCAAAAAGCTGATCGCCGACAAAGGGTTTGGGTTCATTGAGGGAGAGCGAGGCGAGTTGTTCTTCCACCACAGCGCACTCGAAGGGACGAGCATCGAGGCGCTCCGCGAAGGGCAGGCGGTGATTTACGAAGAAGGCCGTGGCCCCAAAGGGCCCCGAGCTGAGAACGTCAAGCTTGCCTAAGCGACGGGATGATCGAACGGGCGCTTCTTGACAAGCATGCCCGGGCAACAACGAGTGTTCGACCGCCCGGAGGCGGCCGCGGTCGGTGAATGGCCAACCGCGCCCCAAGAACACCCACGTGCCGTGCTCCCGGCCGCGCCCTCGTTGGCCCGGCTGGGAGCAGGATCGTCTGCAAAGGGCCGTATCGCGTGACGCGTCATCCGGCCTACGCGGGTGAATTGCTCCTGGTGCTGGGCTGCTTTCTGGCGAAGCCCGGGCTTCTCCCCGCTGGGGTGCTGGGCGCTGCGCTGCGCTCGGTCATGGTCCGAATCCTGATCGAGGAGCAGGTGCTCATGCGCGAGGCGGCGTACCAGGTGTACGCGGCGCGGGTCCGGTGGCGTCTCTTGCCGGGGCTCTGGTGACGTTTTCCATGGAAAGCGGCCGGTTTTTCACAAGAATCCCTGCAAACTGTTGACACGGCGATTCCCGAGAGTAGAAAGGGGGAGAGTTCGAAGGTGTGGCCGGGGCGGCAACACCGGGTGCCCCGGCTTTAGGCCGCGAGGTCGGCTTTTCCTTTCTCACATCTCGTTTGCTACCGGGAGGATCGCTATGACGACCCATGTGCAGTTTCCGCATGGCCCGGCCCGGGCCGCCGGTCGGCAAGAGGGCCACTCGTTCCAGTCCCGTGGGATCATGTCCCGGCAGTTGCGGGGCCTTCGGGGCGCCCTGCTTTTTGCAGCGGTCGCGGCCCTGGGTCTGTCGCTCTCCGGTTGCGGAGGGTACGAAGCGGCCAAGGAGAAGTCGGCCCCTGAGCCGGCAGAGGAAGCGCCCCCGCCGCCGCCCAAGCCGATTCGTCTGGCGGAGTTGAGCCCTGTCACGCTCGATCCCGGCCAACGCGCCGCGGTGGCGCTCGAGGTCGAGCGGAACGGGAACGAGGGGGCCATTCAGGTCGCGATCGAAAAGCTGCCCGACGGCATGGCCGCCGAGCCCGTCGAGATTCCCGCCGGGGAATCCACGGGCCGACTGGATCTTGCGGCCTCCGAAAAGCTGGGCGACGCCGAGTTCAAGGCGACGCTCAACGTAACGGCCAAGGTGGGCGACCTCGAAGCCGAGCAGCCCCTACAATTTACCGTCAATAAGGTGAACCTTCCCTCTTTCCAGCCGGTGGATGAAATCATCCTCCAGCCGGGAGCAACGAAGGCGGTCGACTTGGCCATCACGCGCGATGAGTTCCAAGGCCCGCTCGAGCTGCGCGTGGAAGAGCTGCCCGAGCAGCTCACCGCCAAGGTGGCCAACGTGGCGGCCGACGCCAGCGCCGCGAAGCTCGAAATCACCGCGGCGGCCGGCGCCCCGGAGGGGGCCAAGAAATTCCGTGTCGCCGGAACGCTCTACGGCCGTACCGTCGACGTGACCGTCCCCGTGAGGATCGACAACCGTCCCTACCAGGTCAAGTCGTTCCTGGTCGTCACGCTTAAGCCGGGCGAGACGAAGCGGGTGGAGATTCCCGTGGAGCGCCGCAGCTACAAGGGGCCGCTGGGTCTGGAGGTCAGCGGATTGCCCGAGGGCGTGACCGTCGCCAAGGCGCAACTTGCCGCCGGCCAGACAAAGGCCGCGCTCGAGTTTGCCGCCGCGCCCGACGCCAAGGAGGGCGTGCGCTCAGCCAAGGTCGTTTCCACCGGCGGCGAGCTGACGCGCACCGATCCGGTGATCGTGCGGGTTTCCCTCGGCGAAAGCGGGTTTTTGCCCAAGGAGATCGCCCCCGATCCCGACTCGCCGGTCCTCCTGCGGCGCGGCTCGTTCGGCGGACGGCTCACCCCGGAGAGCAAGGAGGCGCTGACGAACGCCTACGGCGGCACGCCGGAGTCGGAGGAAGCCGTGCTCCGCGGCCTGCGATGGCTGGCCGCGCACCAGGAGCGCGACGGCCGCTGGTCGCTCAAGAGCTACGGGGCGAGCCTGCCGGATTGCGATTGCCACGTTGAAGCCGAGAAGGAGGTCACCGACTACGACACGGCCGGCACCGCGTTCGGCGTGCTTCCCTTTCTGGGCGCCGGCGTCACGCACAGCAGCGGCCCTGTTAAGCCCGTCGAGCTGGCCGAGTACCGGAAACGGGTGTATGCCGGCGTCGATTTCCTCACAAAGCACCAAGTGCGGAGCGACGACCCGAAAAAGGCCGGCAACCTGGGCGGCAACATGTATTCGCACGCCGTGGCCACGATCGCGCTTTGCGAGGTCTACGGCCTTTCCGGCGACGAGCGCCTGAAGGTGCCCGCCCAGCTCGCCGTCAAGTACCTGGCCGAGTCGCAACACAAAGAGGGCGGATGGCGTTACAGCCCGGGGCAAGCGGGCGACATGTCGGCCACCGCCTGGGTCTTCCTGGCCATTCGCAGCAGCCAGTTGGCCGGGTTACCCATCGGGCGCAGCTCGCTGATGCGGGCGGAACGGTTCGTGAACGACTGCGCCGTCGGCCCGGAAGAGGCCAAGCTCTCCCGCTACAGCTACCAGCCCTCCACACCCGAAAAGGCGCAGCCCGCGAAGCTTTCCCTCTCCGCGGCCGGACTGCTCACGCGCCAGTACCTGGGCTGGCCGAAGGACAACCCCGATCTGTTGGCCGGCTGCCGCTACCTGGCCGAGAACCTGCCTCCGGAGTCGGGCAACCAACTGGGGCAGATCTACTACTACCACTACGCCACCCAGGTCTTGCACCACATGGAAGGCCCCGACTTCGACCTCTGGAACCACCGCATGCGCGAGCACCTCCTCCGCACGCAGGAGAAGGAAGGGCACCGCGCGGGAAGCTGGAGCCCCGAAGGCACCGACTGGGGCAGCCGAGGCGGCCGCATCTACTCCACCGCCATGGCGCTGCTCACGCTCCAAGTCTACTACCGCCACCTCCCCATGTACCGCCCGGTGAAGCGAACGGCGGATTGACCGGGATTGACCGGAAAGGCTCGTAGCGCCTCGATTTATCGGGTCTGACGGACCGGTGCGCGGAGGGGAATTGCTATTGGACGAAGCCCCGCGTCCGGGTATTCTCCCACCTTCCCGTAGCCCTATAGGACTCTGGCAGCTCAGGTTGTGCATTTTGCCCGGTTTCCGCAAACCTCCTGCTGGAGCCTCCGCGACGAGACCTTGACCCTTGATTGCTGATGAAGATCGGCCTCTTTCTCCCCAATTGGCTTGGCGATTTGGTGATGGCCACGCCCTCGCTCAGGGCGATCAGGCGTCATTTCGGTCCGCACTCCCGGGTGGTGGGGATTGTTCGTCCGAACTTGGGGGATTTGTTGTCGGGCACGGATTGGCTCGACGAGCAGTGGCTTTTCGATCCGCGGTCGACCGTCGAGCGTTTCCGGCAATGGGAGTTGGTCCGCCGGATGCGTCGCGAGCGGTTCGACCTTGTCTTGCTGTTTCCGAATTCGCTCCGCACGAGCGTTCTGGCCTGGGTAGGGAGAGCCCGGGAGCGGGTCGGATACGTCTGCGACGGACGGGGACCGCTGTTGACCGGAAAAGTCTATCCGCGACGGAGGCGAGGCCGCGTGGCACCCTGCCCTCTGGTCGACTACTACCTTACGCTGACGGAAGCCGTGGGCTGTCCGCCGGAATCCCGGCGACTGGAGTTGGCAGTAACCGAGTCGGAGCGGCAGATGGCCGACCGCGTCTGGCGCGCGCTGGGGCTGCGAACCGACGGGCGCGTGATCACGCTGAATTCGAGCGGGGCCTACGGAGCGGCCAAGCTGTGGCCGGTCGAGCATTTTGGCGAACTCGCCCGCCGCGTGGTCGAGAAGACCGACCACGACGTACTCGTCGTTTGCGGTCCGGCCGAACGGCGAATCGCCCAGAAGATCGTTCGCCGCGCCGGTCACGCACGTGTTTTCTCACTGGCCGGTCAGTCGCTGGGCCTGCCGACGAGCAAGGCGTGCATTGAACGAAGCCGCCTGATGGTGTCGACCGACAGCGGTCCGCGGCACATCGCGGCCGCGCTGGGGAAGCCGGTGATTACGCTGTTCGGGCCGACCATGCCCATTTGGGTGGAGAATCCCACCGTTCGTGGCGTCCATCTTCAGGTCGATCTCGATTGCGTCGGCTGCTCGAAGCGCCTGTGCCCCTTGGGCCATCACAAGTGTATGCAGGATCTTTCCGTGGACATGGTCTTCGCCGCGGGCGTCCAGGTGCGGGAGGAGGACGCTTCCCTGCACGCGGCGTAGGGGGTGTGGAAGGTGGGGGGCCCGGAAACGGAACGGCGGGCAGAACGGACGATCCCTGGAGTTTCGAGCGGTGCGTTTCACGCGCCCTTCGTCAATCGGAATAGGACATCGCGAGTGATTCGCAGCGACCATCCAACGCCGGCGTCCGACCCGGCCGAGACCGGGCTCCAGCGGGCCCGGGACGGCAAGATGTGGCTGGACGGCCGGTTCCGATCGGAACTCGAGGCGGCCGGCCTGACCGGCTTCGACGCCGTGATGGCCACGTCTGAGGGCCAGTGCTTGCGCGTGCTCAAGGACCGGGAGAACTGGCGCCTGGAGGTGCACGCCGCCCGGCGCCCGGCCCGGCGTCTCTACCTCAAGCGACATTGTGTTCGGACGTGGCGGAGCCGACTCCGGGCGAAGCTGGGCGCCTTTTCCAAAAGCCCCCCGGAAACGGCCGGACGCGCCGAAGCGCGAAACATCCGACGTCTGGTCGCTCGCGGGATCGGCTCCATGGACCTGGTCGCCTACGGTGAAGACCTTCGCCCTGATGGGCGGCTCGAGTCGTTCGTGCTCACCGACGAGCTGAAAGGCTATCTGCCGCTGGATGACTTTCTCCGGGAGCGCTTTGCGAGTCAAGAGTCAAGAGTCCAGAGTCCAGAGCAAAACCGACAAACTCTCCACTCTCCACTCTCCACTCTCAACTCTCCACTCTCAACTCTCGACTCCCAGTACCGGGATCTCAGGCGGCTGATCCGGGAAGTGGCAAGGGTGGCCCGTGAATTGCACGACGCCGGCTACAACCACCGCGATCTGTACTGCTGCCATTTCTTCGTCCGGGAGACTGCCCCGGGGCGGTTTGAGGTGAAGCTGATCGACTTGCAGCGGGTGGAGCACCGACGGCGTTTTCGGCGGCGTTGGCTGGTCAAGGACCTGGCCCAGCTTGCCTACTCGGCGCCTCGGGATCGGATCACGCGGACGCACCGGCTGGCATTCATGCGGGAATACCTGGGCGTGAAGAGGCTGCGTCTGGGCGACAAGCGGCTCGTCCGCTCGGTGTTGGCCAAACAACGATGGATGGAGCGCAAGGAGGGACTGCCGGGATGAGAATCGGCTTGGTGGTGGAGCAGTTCGATCCGCTTCGCGGCGGCAAGGAGCAATGGAGCGCTCAGTTCGCCTCGAAGCTGCTCGAGCGGGGCCACGAGGTTCACGTGGTGGCCAGCCGTTTCGGCGACCAGGTCTGCACCATGCCGATCATCCATCATCGCTTGGAGGACACGTCGTCGCAGATGGAGTTTGCCCAAGCCGCCGAACGGAAGCTGCGGTCGCTTTCGTTGGACGTCGTCCACGACACGGGGGCCGGTTGGTACTGCGACGTGTTCCAGCCGCACGGGGGCTCGCGCCGCGCGCTGGCCGAGCACAATCTGCTCTCGCTCCCGCGGTGGATGCGGCCCCTGAAGCACGCCGTGGACCGATGGCTCCCCCGTCATCGGCGGTTCGAGGCGGTGATGAAGCGTCAATACGCCGCCGACGGCCGGATCTTCTTGGCGCTTTCCCGGCAAACGCAGACCGATTTCCAGCAGATCCACGGGGTGCCCCGCGACCGGATCCGGCTGGGCTACAACGGCGTCGATCCGGTGCGTTTTTCGCCCAACGAGCGGGCCAAGCACCGCCAAACGGTCCGCCGCTGGTTCGGCGTCGACGACAACACGCTGCTCCTCTTGATCGTGGCGCACAACTTCGCGCTGAAAGGCGTCCCCACGCTCATTCGAGCA
>JBDRTC010000725.1:0-9071 GCA_043824335.1 Planctomycetota bacterium
GGGTAACCTAATCTTTCAAAACAGCGAAGTCCGCGTTAAGGGGCGGCCGGAGAATAACTCGGGGACTGTCCCAATTTTCCCGCAGGGAAAATGCGACTGTCCCCCTCCCAAACCCGACCGGTTCCTACCAGACAGTGACCCAGGGGGTCACCACGCGCGGTCCGTACCGCGGGGAACGATACACGTGCACACCCACGCCCGGGGCCCTGACGTGGACACCCGGCGAACCCACATCCACGCGCACTCCCGGGGCCCGAACGTGCACACCCTGTGCCGCCGGATGAGGGGGCAAGTAAGGAGCGTGGTAAACGGCGCGATGTGGGGCAGGGCGCCCGCGTCTGCGGGCTTCCGCCGTCCGGGACGACGTGAACGTCAGCCCGGCCACCACAAGAGCCGCCACGAGTGACCATTTTGCCGATTTGCTCATCGATCATCTCCCTTTGCTTGTGCCTCTACTGGCCGTCTAACGCCCTAACTCCTTTACGGCCGGCTCGTCCGCCCGCACGCCCAATATGCTGCGTTTTGCCGAGCCCGTCAAGTGCGGCAATCACCTCCCCTCTCCCTCTGGGAGAGGGGCCCGGGGGTGAGGGCTGCTTCGAGCGGCGAACGGTCGGGTGCCACTGGCGTCTCGCCAGTGCCGGGCGCCAGCCCTATGCCTTGGTCTTTTCCGCTCCAAAATCGGGGGGAAGCGCGTCGACGATCTTCACCGTCTGGAGGCTCACGCCCACGACCTGGCCGACCAGCCGGACGATGTACTCCGGGTCGTCGGGCCGGTTGGGGTCGGAGGTGATGCCGCTCCGGCTGTCGGTCTTCACGCGGTACTGGTCGATCACCCAATCCAGCGCGCTCCGGTTCCCCAGCCGGTACCCAAACACGTCCGGCGGGATGCCGGGGAAAGTGAGCGACGAACAATCCGTACGTTGAATGCGAAGTGAGAGAAGCGTCCAAAGCGGCCGCGCTAGGACTTTTTCTTGGGAAGGCCACGACGCTTGGCTTCCGCGACCCATTCCTGAACCAATTCCGGAAGCCGCTCCGTTACTTCTCGCCCAAGAAGCATTTCGTCAACGTAACCCATGTGGAGCATGTCGATCATGCGGCAAAGGTAAGACTTGCCGCACGCCCACCAGGTGAAATGCGAATCTGCGAACAAATAGTGCTTCACGCGAACGCCTTCGCTTTCCTGGAGTTCCTCAAGCTCCATTCCGTCGAGGAGAGTCTCGTAGACTCCGTCCGCAACACGACTTCCAAACGTTGTGGTGTAGTAGTACTCCTTGATCTCCCACACGGCAATCGGATTGATCACGGAGGGGAACGCGCCGTCGAGCCTTCTGGCCAGAGTTCTCAGCGGCTGGTCGTCTTTGGTGACGGTAGTCAGCCTGTGCGGGTCAAGGTCGAAGCCGTAGCGATTGCCATGTGTTTCCACGATCATATTGACCATGCAGGTAAGATACGCTTCAGCGCGCTTGCTGCCCTTCTGCTTGTTCATCACGGGCGGAATCGTGGGAGAGTATCTTGCCCGGCACTTCTCAAAAGCCTTCCTCGCCGCCTCGGCGTCCATCAGCCGCGGCTCCACATCGTTGTTCAATACGTCCGCGCGGTATTGCAGGTAATCAGAAAGCAATTGCCCTTGCTTTGTCGGTTTTCCGTTCGGCTTGATAATATGGTCTGCTCTCAGGCCGAGCGTCTGGAAAGCATCGCGAATGCTGGTCAGGTCAGCCGCCAAGACGAGGTTTTTCTTGGGCCCGCCGTGCTTCTTGAAGTTTTGGGGAACCGTAAGCCCGCGAGGAACCTTCCAATAGCCCTCGGCGGGTTTGGTGTAGCCGACCTGCTGACTGATCGTGCGTACGTTCGCCCAAAAGCTCTTTGGCTGCTTCAGAAAACGTGGATCAGGTTTCATTGCAGTGACCGCTCCAAGCGCGCAACAAACTCCTCCAGCGTAATCCCGGCCGCTTGACAAACTTGTCGCAGCTCCAAGACATCGAGACGCCTCTCCCCAGACTCGTACTTGCTGACAAAGGACTGCGGCTGTCGCAGCTTGTCGGCCAAGTCGACCTGGCGAAGACCAGCGTCGACGCGGATTTCGCGCAAAAGGGCTTGGAGTCGTGCCTGCTCTGTGAGAGAATGGCGCTTCGACATGGTGGGACTATAGTTGGGCTTGCCGCATATCCCAAAATAGGATACATTCCATTTTGGGACGGCATGCGTTGCCAGCGCACGTAAACTCCCCCCAGCCCTCCGGCTTTGCGCTGTCTGCTACGATGCCCGGTTGAGACAAGTAGTCATGGAAACACAGAATCTCCTTTTTGGCGACATGCATCCCGCGTCTGTAAGGCCGTTCAAGCTGCAACTGCTGAAATGGATTGGAAACAAGCAACGGTTCGCCCACGAGATTGCCTCATACTTTCCTGCCAAGTTTCGCACGTACTATGAACCGTTCCTTGGAAGTGGCGCCGTTCTGGGAACGTTGGCACCGAAGAAAGCGTTCGCGTCCGACGCTTTTGAGCCCCTGATTGAGATTTGGCGAACGCTCAAGCAGGCTCCCGAGACCTTGGAGAAGTGGTATGCCGCGAGATGGCGTCGAGTGAACAAGGGGGACAAGCAAGAGGGATACGAGAGGATCAAGGCCGCGTACAACGCGAAGCCGAACGGTGCCGACCTCGTGTTCCTCTGCAGGGCTTGCTACGGCGGTGTGGTAAGATTCCGAAAACAGGATGGGTACATGTCCACGCCTTGTGGAGTGCACGAGCCCATCACTGCAGAGAGCTTTGCCGACCGAGTGGACAAATGGCACCGAAGGACGCGGGGAGCCGAGTTCGCTGCAATGGACTTTGAGCAGGCGATGAACCAGGCCACGGCTGGTGATTTGGTCTATTGCGATCCGCCGTACAGCTTCACGCAAAAGATTCTCTACGGAGCGCAAGAATTCAGCTTGGAACGACTCTTCGAGACAATCGCCAAGTGCAAGTCAAGAGGCGTCTATGTAGTGCTGAGCATTGACGGGTCAAAGAAGTCCGGAAATCTAATCTGCAATGTCCAGATTCCGAAGGGCCTTTTTGAGGAAGAGGCGCTCGTGAACTGTGGTCGGTCGATGCTCCGAAGGTTTCAAATGAATGGCCAGACATTGGAGGAAGAGGTCGTGGCGGACAGGCTGCTGCTGACGTACTGAAAGCAGTCCGATGCGATTCACTGTCGAGTTGTTTGCGGCGGGTGGCATGCCCTCAGCCGGCGCAGCCGGGGTGGGCATGTTCGGGCGGCGGGTGGCATGCCCTCAGCCGGCGCAGCCGGGGTGGGCATGTTCGGGCGGGCGGGAGGTTGGGGGGTCTCTTGAGGGAGCAGCCGGGGCCGGTCACTCGTACTGGTGGCACTCGGCCATGGGGACGGGGCGGAAGTGGTCGTCGGGGAGATCGAGGGCCGTGTAGAAGGCGATGGTCTTTTTCCACTCGCTGAAGCCGATCTCGCTCACACGGTAGTGACGCTCGCGGATCGTGCGGCCGTCGACCATCCGGTACTGACGGTACCGGGGTCATGCGGGGCAATTCCATACGAGTCTCCCATACCTTCGGCCGGCGAATGGCCGCTCACTTACGGGGGAGCAGTTACCTTCAGGCGCCATGGCACTTACTGCGGGATACGCGGGTACTTACCATGGGATCCGGAGGTAACCACCCCGAGGTCCCAAGCCACTTCCCCACAGGGTAGGTCCCGCAAAAACGGCGATCCCAACCCGCGAGATTTGGCGCAAGTCGCGTGGTGGCAGGGACTTGTTCGCATTTCGTCGGACCCCCGATTTCGCGTTCAACAAAAGGAATCGACGTAAGCTGTTTGGTAGTTATGTGTTACATCGACTCGCGGCCACTCCGTTCCGACCACATGGACAACTTGTCGCCGCAGCTCACCGATGGTCGCGCGTGGCGGTAACTTCTTTTATATCCTGATGTTACCAAGTCGTCCGACGGCCTCAAGACCAGTATTTGGCCACTCTCCCGGGTTGCGTAACTTTTCCCGAGCCGGTCGATCCGGCCTAGGTGCCGGGGAGGGTTTGAGGCTATAATCCCGCCCCTCGCCTATAGGTAGAAATCTTCTTCTCGACACACGCGGGATCCACGATGGTCGGACAAGGAGGTCCGAGCGCATCGCGCAGACATCTTGCCATGTTCGCCCGCGGGGCGATCCGGCGGGTTTCTTGGCTCGTGCTCACGATGACCTTGACGCTCTTGGCGCGCGGCGCGACCGCCGCGGAAGAGACGATGCGCCTTCGGATCGACTGGGGAGGCCCCGCCGAGGAACTGTGGGAGGGGCGTATCGCCGTGAGCGAAGGGACCCTCGCCGAGCCGCGCCCGTTGGGTATTGAGGCCGACGAGCCCGGCACGATGTGGCTCGATCGCGGGCCGCTCCCCGGTCTCCCCGCGGAGGAGCAAACTCTGTCCCCGCTAACGGGTCCGGGAAAGGACCATCTGGTGATCCGCTCGCCGAGCCCTCGGGCTTACGACGGGCTCGATCTGTTGGTCACCGCCCCGCGGGAAGCGGAACTTTGGATCGCGCTCCGGGCGCCTCGCGCCGAGGGCGAGCCGGAGTGGATCACGATCCCGCTGGCCGAATTGATCAGCGGGTCTCGCAAGGTCGACCTGGATAATCGGGGAAGCCGGCTCTTGGTGCGTCGCGCGCCGGGCGACGCGATCCGAGTGGCGCTCGAGCGCGACTCGCTCGTCTTCTCGCCCGGGGAAACGCTCTCCTTCACGTTCGAGCCGTCGCTGTTGCCGGTGGAGCCGGGCAGCAAGGTGCGGCTTCGGATCGAATTGACCGAGGCCCGGGCTTCCCGCGGCCGGTTGGTCGAGGAGCATCATCTGGTTGCCGGGGAGTCAGCGCCGATCGAACAGCCGGTTACGCTTCCGGACGAGGAGGGGGCCTACGACTTGTTGATCACTGCGACACACGCCGCATGGCGCCGTTGGACGCAGCCGGTGCGCGGACAACAGCCCTTTGCCACGCGAAGGATTCAGGTCCTGGTGCTCAGCCCGCACGCGCCGGTAGCCTCGGAGACGCCCGGGAGCCAGGCCGTTCAGGTGGAGGAGATCGACCCGGCCAATCCGAAATGGTGGGAACGGTTTGCCACGTTGCCGCATCCAAGGCGGTTGCCGCGGCTCTGGAAAGGTCCGTTGGGCAACGGATACTCGCAGACGCGAACACACCCCCTCGGACAACTGGTCGAGCTGGGCCCTTGCCCCAACGCCGACGACCTGGCCTGGGAGGCCTACACGCTGCCGATCGAGGAGCCCGGGCGGCCACACGTGCTGGAAGTCGACTACCCGAGCGACGTGCCGCAAACGATGGGCATCAGCATCATCGAGCCCAACTCGGCGGGGGCCGTGGTGCCGATCGGGTTGGATTTCGGGGTGGAACTGGCCGAGGAGGTGACCGGCCAAGTGGGACCGGCGCGCTGGCTGAAGCATCGGATGATCTTCTGGCCGAAGACAAAGTCGCCGATGGTCCTGATCACCAATCGCCGCGAAGGGGCCCCGGCCGTCTACGGGAAGATCCGGGTGCTGGCGTTCAGCGGGTCTTTGCCGCCGTTCGCCTCTCCGGGACCGTTTCGCGGGTTGGCGGATAATCGGACCGGCTTGCCGTGGTCGGCCGAGCGGCTGTTGGCCGCCTATCTCGACCGGCCGCTGTTTCCCGAAAACTTTTCGGCCAGCCAGGCGCCGGTTGCTTCGAGCGGACTCGCCGCCGACGACTGGGTGACGTTCCACCAGGGCGGCACGCGCCTGGTCGAGTACCTCGATCACGTCGGCTTCGGCGGCCTGATGATCTCCGTGATGGCCGGCGGGAGCACGATCTATCCCAGCGCGGTGCTCGAGCCGACGGCGCGGTACGACACGGGCGTCCTTCAGGACGAGGGCCAGGACCCGATCCGCAAAGACGTGCTGGAGATGCTGTTCAGGCTCTTCGATCGCCAAAAGCTTGCGTTGATCCCGGCGTTGGAGTTCGCCGCCCCGTTGGCGGCGTTGGAAGCCGAGTTGCGTCGCGGCGGCGACCAGAGCGCGGGGATCCGCTGGGTCGGGCCGCAAGGAAAGACGTGGCTTCAAACGTACTCACCCCGGCGCGGCACGGCCCCCTACTACAATGTGCTTCATCCGCGGGTTCAGGAAGTGATGCTGGCGGCGGTTCGCGAGGTGGCCCAGCGGTATCGGCATCACGGGTCGTTTGCCGGTCTGGCGATTCAACTCTCGGGACAGGGCTACGCCCAGCTTCCCGGTCCCAACTGGGGCATGGACGACGTGACCATCGGCCGGTTCGAGCGGGACATGAACCTTCGCGTGCCCGGCGAGGGACCGGAGCGGTTTTTGACGCGGGCCCAATTTCTGGCCGACAACTATCCCCGCGAGTGGTTACAGTGGCGCGCCGAGCAGTTGAGCCGGTTCTACCGTCGGGTGCAGGCCGAGCTGGTCGCGGCTCGCCCCCAGGCGCGGTTGTATCTGGCGGGCGCGAACATGCTCACGGGCGAGGATCTGGAGGGGACGCTGCGGCCCGCCTTGCCCCGGGAAATGACAATCAGCGAGGCGATGTTGCGCGTGGGAATCGACGCGCGATACTACGCCGACGACCCGGGCGTGGTCTTGTTGCGTCCGGAACGGATTCTTCCCGAGCGGCCGCTCGCCCGGCAGGCGGTCAACCTGGAAATCCAACAGATGCTCAAGGGGCCGAACTCGCAGCCTCAGTTTTCGGAATTGCCGATCCCGGGCAGCCTGTTCTTTAACCCGCCGCAGGAAGTCCGCTTGGCGTCGTTCGACGCAAAGAGCCCGTTCGAGCCGAGCTACACGTGGCTTGCCACCGAGTTGGTGCCCTCGGCGTGGCAGAACCGGCGGCGGTTCGTCCAAAGTTTGGCCGCGCTCGACTCGCAGGTGATGTTCGACGGCGGCTGGCTGTTGGCGATGGGCCAGGAGGACTCGCTCCGAAACGTGGTGGCCGCGTACCGGGAACTGCCGGCGATCCGCTTCCGGCGACTCACCGACCAATCCGGCTCGGACCCGGCCCAGCCGGTCACGATACGCTATGCCACGCACGAGGGCGCCACGTACGTTTATGTGGTCAACGACGCCCCGTTCGCCACCGTCGCCCGAATCGACCTGGCTTGCCCGATTGGTTGTCAACTGGAGGGCCTCGGCGGCGTGCGGCCGGCGCCCCCGCTGGAGCGTGACGCCACCGGCACGCGTTGGACGGTCGAGCTCGAGCCCTACGATCTGGTGGCCGTTCGACTGTCGGCTCCGGAGGTCGGCATTGGGCGGCCGCAGGTTTGGTGGTCGGACGAGGTTCAAACGGAGCTGAAAGCGAGGATCGCCGAATTGGGGAGCCGGGCGGCGGTGCTCCGCAAGCCGCCGATTCTCGACGTGCTGGAAAACCCCGGATTTGAAGCCGAGCCCACCGAGGACGCCCGGATACCCGGCTGGGCCGCCTCCAACCAGCCAGGCGTAACCGTGGAACTCGACGCGACCGAAAAGCGCGTCGGCGACCGCTCGGTTCGCATTGCCAGCCGCGACCCGGTGGCCAGCCTGGTGAGCCAGCCGTTCGACGCACCCTCGACGGGCCGGCTGACGATGTCGGTCTGGCTCCGCGGGACCGATGCCGCACGACCGCCCCCTTTGCACGTCGTCCTGGAGGGATTCCACGAGGGCGAGTATTTCACCCGCTTCGCCACGCCGCAAGTGGGACCGCAGTGGGGCCCGGGCCCCTTCATCGTCCAGGTCGACGACCTGCCGCTGGACGGCCTCTCGCGCCTGCGGATCCGCTTCGACCTGATGGGGCCGGGCGAGGTCTGGATCGACGAGGTGCAGCTCTCCCACTTGGTGTTCAGCAAAGCCGAGAACAACGCGCTGTTGAAACTGATCGCCCCGGCCGAGGTGAAGCTCGACCGGGCGCAGGTGCGCGACTGCATCCACCTGCTCGAAGGCTACTGGCCGCGGTTTCTGCTGGCCAACGTGCCGATTGCCGAAACGCCCGTCGTCCGCAAGCCCCCGCCGCGCGAGCCCGAAGGCGATCCCAGCCTGCTGGATCGCATGAAGGCCTTCGTACCAAAGCGGCTGCGCTTTTTCTAAAGACGCGCCGACACGTTTAGCCGCCGACGGCACGTCGGCGTGGCCCGACTCGGTTGGTGAGGCAGTAGTACTGCCGCACCTCCGTTGGGGACAGCAGTACAACTGCTGTCCCAACCGAATCTGAAGACGCGTCAATTCGCCGAAGTTACCTTTCGGGCCGTCCGAACTCCTCGCTGGCTTCGACCAGCACGGCGAGGTTTTCCGGCGGGACGCGGGGCGAGACGGAGCAGGCGCTGGAGAGGATGTATCCGCCCCCGCGACTGCCCACACTCAAGCGCCAAAGGGCGTCCTCCCGCACCTCCTCCCGCGGCTTGTTCAAGAGCGTGTTCACCGGGTCGATGTTTCCCTTGAAGAACATCCGGTCGCCCACGCGGCGCTTGGCGTCTTCCAGGTCGATGCTGCCCAGCGGCGGGGGATCGAGCGTGTCGATCCCGTCGATCCCCGTGTCGACCATCAATTCCAGCCGGTCGCCGATGTCGCCGCAGGTGTGCGTGTAGACGGGCACGCCCTCCTCGTGGATCCGGCGGACGACTTCCCGTTCGTAGGGGCGAACGAACTCCTCATACTGCCGCGGGGAGATGAACCCGCCGCCGGCAAAGGCCGAGGAGATCAACACCGCGTCGACGCCGCGCCGGGCCTGCCGGACGCCCAAATCGGCCGCGCCCTCCGTGTAGGCCGCCAGGATCGCGTGGACCTTGCCGGGGTCGTCCAGCATGTACATGAGCGCCTGCTCGTAGCTGAACAGCTCCATCAAGTGCGTCCAGGGAGGAAAGATTTCGCTATGCACCGAAACCGTCTCGCCGACCTGCTCCAGCACGAGATCAATCGTGCGCCAAAGGTAGTCGGGCCAGTATGCGTTTCGGTCCGCCTCGTACGGTTCCAGGCCGAAATAAAACGGATACTTCAGCCCGCCGAGGCCGTGAGGGTCGTCGTAATAGATCCGCTCCGGATCGACCTCGTCGAGGGTCGGGCGGCGGGTTT
>JBDRTC010000726.1:0-5165 GCA_043824335.1 Planctomycetota bacterium
AGTAAAGAGTCGTCTGGTTGTCGCGGAAGGCGCTTGGGTCCTGATCGGTGCCGGCGGCGTTGTAGCGGCGGCCGTAGATGCCCCAGCCGCTCCCGTCCTGCAAGTAGCTGGACCAAGTGACGACGAAGTCGCCGTCGGCGTCCATGGCAACGTGGGCGTCCATCTGATCGTCGCCGGTGGCCGTGTTGATGAGGAATTCTCCGCCCAGGGCTGTGCCGGCGGCGTTGTACCTCTGGCCGAAGATGCCCCATTCGCTGCTGTCGGCCGGATGGCGGTAGGCGGCCCAGACGACCACGAAGTTCCCGCTGGCGTCCATGGCCACGGCGGAACCGTCCTGGCGGTTCAACGTGGTGGTGTTCACCCTGAACTCGCTGCCCTTGGGAACGGTGTTGAGGCCGTACCGCCGGGCGTAGACGCCGTCGAGGTCGCCGTCCTGGCCGTAACTCGTCCAACTGACGACGAAGTCGCCGCCGTCGTCCATCGCGACGGAAGGAGCGTCCTGCGCGTACTGCCGGAACTGGTTCACCTGGAACTCTTCGCCCGCGGCGTTGCCGAACGCGTCGAAGACTCGCGCGAAGACCCCGGCCGGCTCGATGATGGTCGTGTCGAGCACCTCCCCTTCGCCGGCCCAGGTCACCACGAAGTTGCCCCAGCGGTCCATGGCGACCTCGGGGTCGTACTGGTTGCCGGTCCGGTACGAGTTGACGATGAACTCCCGACCTTGAGCTTTGCCGAAGCGATCGAAGCGTCGGGCGAGGATGTCGGTCTGGAGGACCGGGTTCCCGTTGGCGTCGACGATCGGGAGACCGGTGTCGTCGAGGGCCTGGCCTTGTCCGGTCCAAACGATCACGTAGTCGCCGTCGGCGTTGGAGGCGACCTCCGGGTCTCTCTGCTCAAAGGCCTCCTGGAAGTTGACCAGTGTGTCCTCGGCGTCCGGAAGGGGTGGTCCAATCCGGTTATCGTCGCCGATCGGACCGCCGGCCCCCGCGCCGATAACGAACCGGCGGCGGAAACTCACGCCGGGGTCGCCGTCATAGTTGCCGTCCAGGCGGTTGACGGAGAGGTCCTGCACGGTGTCGCGGATCGTGAGGATGTACTCACCGGGGCCGAGCGGTTGGAGGCCCGCCATCGACGGGTCGCCGTCGAACGTGAGCACCGCCTCATACTTGTTCGTCGCGCCGGAAACGATCCCGGACTGCTGCGTTTGATTGAGATCGAAGTCGACGGCCGCGACGCCGCTCCGGACGACCACGCCGTCCCGCGTCAGAGTCCAGTTGTTGAGGTTCTCAATGCCGCTGGTCAGGGTGGTGCTGTCGTCAAGATCCTCGCCGAAGCTGATGAGGAACTGGCTCACCTGGCTCTGGAGCACGGCGCCCTCGAAGACGCGCTCCCAGCCTTCGATCGGCTCGCTGGGGTCGTTGTCCTTGTGGACCAGGTTGAGCGTGTCGGCCACGGTGGGACCGGCTTCGTCTTCGAGCTTCTCGAACCGCTTGTGGAAGATACCCTGGTCGTCCGGGAGGTCGGCCGTCGGTGGCTGGCCGGCCCCGCTCCAGACGATGATCGCGTTACCCGTGTGGTCCAGAGCGATGCTCGCAAACCGCTGATCGCCGTCCTTGGTGCTCGAGACGGGCAACTCGCCGCCGATTTCCCCAAAGGGACCGTAAGCGGAGTTTGTCCCGACTTCGTCGTTCCTGGCATAGCGCTGGGCGAAGACGCCGAAACTGCTGGGCGAATCGTCCTGCCCGCCGGGCGAGCGGTCCTGGAAGCTCTCCCAGGTGATCGTGAAATCGCCGTCGGCGTCCATGGCGACCTGGGAGCGTTGCTGCTCTCCGGCGCTAAAGGTGTTGACGAGGAACTCGCCCAGCGGCAGCCCTGCGGCCGGGTCGAGCAATTCCGTGCCGTCGGCGCCGTACCTCTTTGCGAAAACGCCTTCCTCGCCGTCGTAGCCGCCGTACGGGCTCGGACTGCCGTCCTGCCCATAACTGGTCCAGGTGATGACAAAATCGCCGTCGGAATCCATGGCAACCGCCGACCATTTTTGGCCGCCCGTGCCAGCGGTCGTGGGCAGGCCCGTGATCGGATCAACGAATCTCGCGTCGTTCACCAGGAACTCGGAACCGGTGGACTGAATCAGCGAGCCGATCCAATCGCTGTACGCGGAGACGCGGGTATAGAATCCCGCCGATCCAAAGCTCGCATTGAAGGGCGCTCCGTCAATGTCCGTGCCCGCGTAGTCGAGAATAAAGCTGGCCACGCCGACAACCACGCCATCAATGAAGGCTGGTCCCCCGGAGTCGCCGTGCGCGGCAGCTCCTTCCTCTTCCCCAAGGCCGAGGCCGCGGATTCCGAAGAGGCTGCCGAACATGTCGTTCGCCGCCAGGCCGTTGTCGAAATCGTAGGCGATCAACGTTCCGGCCGGCACGCCGGTGATGACGCCGGGGCCCGCGTTGAAGTCAGCCCATGCCATGCCGCTGAAATCTTCCCCGTAGACCTCGAAAATATTGTTCACCAACCGCTTATTGCCGTCAATAAACTGTTCCGCCCCTTGTCCGGCCATGCCGTACCCGACTATTTCCGCAACCTGTGAGAGTTCCTGCCCGCCACTGTACATCTCATATCGCTCGGCACCGGCCGGCGCCTCTTGAGGGAGCACTATGATGGCCAAGTCGTTGGCATTCTCGGGGGCGTCGTTCCACGCCGCGTGAATGATAATACTCGTGGCGGTCATAAAGATTGGGCCGTACGGCATGTCGAAGCGCACGTCGATCGACGCCACAGCGACCGCGGCCCCGTCGGTGGGATCGGCGTCGACGACGTGGGCGGCCGTGAGGATGTGCCGCCCGGTTTTGAGCAGGATACCGCTGCCGGTCCCATCGGGGCCGATCACTTCGACCACGCCGTCGTACCCGCCGCCGGGGTTCACCACATGGTTGGCCGGGTTATCGGTAGACGTGCTGAGCACCATGCCCTCGCGTTCCGGGACGGTACCCCACGCAAGTCCACGGCCCCCGGCACGATCCGGCGTTGCGCGGAACACGTCGTTGGAGACGAACCGCTTGGCGTAGATGTTGGTCTCGTTGGGCGCGTCGCCGTCCTGGCCCGCGGAGGTCCAGGAGATCACGAAGTCGCCGTCGGCACGCATGGCGATCGACGGGTGCATCTGGTTGTTGGTGGTCGTGTCGTTCACGAGGAACTCGCCGCGGTAGCCGTCGACCAGCGTATCGGTCGTGATGTCCATGGCCGGGTCCGCGAAGCTCGTGCCGGCCACGACGATCTGGTCCTGGTTCTTGGCCGCCCCGGGACCCATGAAGTGGATGCCGATCTCGCCCATGTTGATCACGAAGACCTCGACCTGGTTCACGCCGCCGCCCAACAGATTCAATTCGGCTTCCAGATCGTCGACGATGTCGAACGGGTTGCCGCTCGCGGAAATCGGGCTGGTGACGTTGTCCGTGCCGGGGTTGCCGTCGCCGTCCCACTGCAGGGTGAAGCTACCGACCGGGCTCCCGAACAACTTGAGCACCTGGACCTCGTTCACGCCGCCGAGCGGCAGGCCGTTGGTGTCGAACCGTTGGGCGTAAATCCCCTGGCCGTCGCCGTCGCGGACGTGGTTCGGCTGGTTTCCGATCTCGTCGTCGCTCTGCCAGGCGACGACGATGTCGCCGTCGTTGTCCATGGCCACCGCGGAATACTGCTGGTTGCCGAACGTGACCGAATTGACCGGGAAGGCGTCGCCGAAGGGGTTCCCGACCGCGTCGAAACGGCGTGCCCAGACGTTCCAGTCCTCGCGGACCGGGTCCGCATCGTCGTCCTGCGACCAAGTGACCACAAAGTCGCCGTCGGTGTCCCGCGCCACGGAAGCATACCAGGCGGTCGCCTTGGTGGTGACGACGATCTCGCTCGCCGGCACGCCGGAGTCGGGATCGACGTACACGGTCCCGTTGGCGTTGAACAGCTTGGCGTAAACCCCTTCTTTGCCCAGGCCGCCGGTTTTGTCGCTCGACCAGACGACCACGTACTCGCCGTCGGCGTCGGACGCAACCGCCCGCGGACTGTTCGGGCCGGCCAATTTGGGAACGCTGGTGGACTGATCGCCGGGAACCGTCGACGTGTTGACCAGGTTCTCCACGCCGATGATCTCGACGATGTCGAAGGCCCCGGAAACGTCCTGGCCAAAGGGATTGAGCCCGGTTCGGCCGAGGCGGTTCCCGACCACGTCGCGGACCGTGTTGCGGATCACGATCTCGTACTGTCCGTTCCCGAGCGGAGGCGTACCGGCCACGGTGCCGTTGCCGTCGAGTTGGAGCACCGCTTCCCACTTGTTCGTGGCCGGATTGGGAATCGGACCGAAGGAGATCGACACGATTCCGCCGACCAACTCCACTCCGTCTTTCAAGAGGCTGTAGTTGTCGGGGTTGAGCACGCTGTCGGGCCCGGTCGTCATCATCTCTTCGTCGAAGACGACGACCAGGCTGTCCAGCGGTTGGGTCAACTGGGCGCCGTATTCGATCCGCTCGCCGGTAAGCGTGCGGAGGTCGCTCACTCTCGGGCCGGCGGTGTCGGTCGGCTCATTGTATCGACGCGCGAATATTCCTCCGTGGTAATCGCCCACGCCCATGCCGTTCCACACCACAATACGGTCGCCATCCGGCTCCATCCCCAGGGACGGAAACTGCTGAATGCCCCCCGAGGTCATGTTGACTCGCGTTTGCACTCCGACGAACTCCGGATCGGTGGCACTACCATCTCGGGCATGGAAGCTGCGGACCCAGATTCCCTCGTTGTCGGCATTCGTGGTGTTCAGCGCGGCAGGGTCCAACGGGTGGGGGACGGCGCCGTTGCCGTTCCAGGCCACTGAGTAGTCGCCGTCGGCGTCCATGCCGATGGTGGGATTTACCTGGCCGAAAGCGAACTGCGCGCTTTTCCCTGTTAGTTCCCGGTTGTTAGTGCGAATAGTATCGTCGATGGTTATCACGAGGTTTGCCTGGTGATCCGAATCCATCTGCTCGGTGCCGTCCGCATCGAAACGACGGAAGTAAATGCCGTAACTGTCCGCGCCGGTGGCGTCGTCGTCATCGTTGTCCTGGTAGGCTTCCCAGACAACAGTGAAATTGCCCGCAAGGTCGGTGGCAATTTGCGGGTTCCGGGCACGACGCTTAATCTCC
>JBDRTC010000727.1:0-2805 GCA_043824335.1 Planctomycetota bacterium
ATGCACCATGCGGCTACAGACGACGAGCGCGAGCGGGTCTTCCCCAAACAACTGGGCAAACCCAAAGACTACCTCAAAGACAAGATCGCCACTAAGAGCAGCCCTCGCGGGATCCAGATCGCCACGGACGCGAAAACGGCCTACACGGCCAATGCCCTGGACGACTCGCTCACGGTAATCGACCTGGCAAAGCTCGAAGCCGCCGGACGGATCGACCTCGGCGGCCCGGAAGTGATCACCAAAACCCGCCAGGGGGAGCTGCTCTTCCACAGCGCCGATGGCACCTTCCATCGCCAGTTTTCCTGTCACTCCTGCCATCCCGACGGGCACATCGACGGCATCACCTACGACATCGAGCCGGACGGAATCGGCGCAAGCCCGGTCGACAACCGCACGCTGCGGGGCATCCTCGACACGGCCCCGTTCAAATGGGAGGGCACGAACCCGAGCCTCCAGCGCCAGTGCGGCCCGCGCCTGGCCGTCTTCTTCACCCGAATCCAGCCGTTCACCGAGGACCAGCTTTTCTCGCTGGAGCAATACATCTGCACGATCCCGCGGCCGCCGAACCGCTATCGGCCGCTCGGAGCGGAATTGACCGACGCCCAGCGGCGCGGCAAGGCGATGTTCGAGCGGACGCGGACCAACGGCCGTCGAGCCATCCCCAGGGAGAATCGGTGCATCACCTGCCACTTCCCCCCGCTTTACACCGACCGTTCGCGCCACGACGTGGGCACCAAAATGCCGCTCGACGGGGAGTCGGAGTTCGACGTCCCCCACCTGAACAACATCTACGACTCGGCGCCCTATCTGCACAACGGCATCGCCGAAACGCTCGAAGAGATCTGGACCAGATACAACCCCTACGATACGCACGGCGTCACCAACGACATGACCAAAGATCAGCTCAACGACCTGATCGAGTACCTCAAGACACTTTAGAATGATGAATGATGAAGGATGAAGGATGAATGAACACCTTGTAGAGGACAAGAGACGAGAGGCCAGGGACGAGAGACGAAAGCCAGAGACGAGAGCGGAGAAACGAGTCATGATTCGTCCTTCATCCTTCATCCATTATCCTTCATCCTTTCTCCTCGTCTGGATCGGCGTAGTCGGCCCGGCGTTGCGTGGCGGAGCCGCCGAGCCGTCCCCGGCCCCCGGCGCCACCACGGCGGCAAAGCTCCCTTACGTCTACACCGATTGGAAGCACTTCACCGTCGACGACGGCCTGCCCAACGACCACATCTTCGCCCTTAAGACCGATGGAGATAAGGTCTGGATCGGCACTGAAGACGGCCTGGCGCGTTACGACAAGAAATCGGGCACCTTCCGAAGCTGGAACAAAGCCGACGGGCTCCCTTGGCAGGTCGTCTCCTCCCTGGACGTGAACGCCAAGACGGGCGACCTCTGGATCGGGCTCTTCGGCGGCGGGCTCGCCCGATATAGCGCCGGCCGGTTCGATCACTGGCACCAGCTCAACAGCGGGCTGGTGAACGACGTCGTCTACGGCGTGGCCGTCGAGAACGACAACGTCTGGGCGGCCACGACCGCCGGGGCCAGCCGTTACAACACGGTCACGGGCGAGTGGTCCATCTACACCTCGAAGAACGCCCCCATGGAGGAGATCTGGAACTACTCCGCCTCCTATGACGACGGCAAGGTCTATCTCGGCGTCTGGGGAAGCGGGGTCTTGGAGTTCGACGTCGCCACCGAGCAATGGAAGGAGTACCTCGACCCCGACGGCGAGATGGAAATCGACCTCTATCGCGACGACGGCATCGTCCACGTCATCACCACGGCCACCAGCTACGTCGACGGCATCCTCTGGGTGGCCACCTATTTCGGCGCCTCCCGCTACGACGGGCGCCACTGGCGAGGCTACTACGCCCACGAGACGGGCCTGCCCAGCGACTTCGGCAACTCCGTCAAGGGCCGAAGCGCCAACGAGGCCTGGTTCTCCACCGACAAGGGCCTTGGCGTGCTCGTCGATTTCCCCTCGGATACCTGGGTGACCTACACCATGGACCCCAAAACGCAAGAGGGCAGGGCGGTCGTCCAACGAGGCGCCGAGGTCCTCAAGGCCGTCCGAATGCCCAGAAGCATCCCCCACAACCACGTCCTCTGCGTCGATTTCGACGGCCACGACGCCTGGGTGGGAACCTCCAAAGGACTGGGTTTGGCCGTGGGGAAGGGGTATTATGGGGGTTTGGAGGAGACAGCGGGGGACTCGGAAGAAAAGATTGCAAATTGACAATTGAAGAATGCAAATCGACAATTGACAATTGAACATTGCCGCTTGAATGCGAGGCATGCCATGACATACCGCCTGACACTCTTGGCGATTTCTTTCGCCGCGGCCGCGGTCGGGGCGGAACCGGACCAGGGCAAGCGCGAAAACGCGCAGCCGCCCGTCAACGTCGACCGGGAAACGAGCGACGTCCTCCAGAAGATCAACTCGGTCGGCCCTTACGAACTCCCCGACCTGGAGTTGAAGACCGATCAGAACTACGCCCACACCTCCGAGCACGTGCGACCCTTCGGCGGCGCGGCCGTGAAGCCCTACAAGCGACATTTCCTCGAACAACTGGAGTACACGGGACCGGGCAGGGCAAAGCCCGAGCCGGAGAACCTCGAAACGGTGAAACTCGGCTTCATCGGGCCGATCGAGTCCACCGTCTCGGTCGCCACCGGCGGAAAGAGCCACGAAGAAGTCTTGGGCACCAAAATGCTCCAAGGGGCGCAACTGGCCCTCGAAGAGGCCAACGCCCGGGGTGGGTATCTGAAACGGTCCATCCCCTTCGAGCT
>JBDRTC010000728.1:0-5246 GCA_043824335.1 Planctomycetota bacterium
GATGCTTTTGAACGAGCGGGCCATTTCTGCCGATATCACAGCTAGGGGATTCAGTAATCCCCAGCGAGTCGCCCTCCCTGCCGCGCAGCGGCTCGCGCCGTTTCTTGGCTGCCCCGGGGTGCGCCCCCTGTCGGCATCACGCCCAGCAACACACTCTTAGGACACCACCGGGCGGCGGGGTTTGGCGGCGACTGTGGCGAAGGTGACTCGGTGGTCAGCGTGCCGGAGGCGTGGCGGGGTGGGTAGATGTGCGGGGGCCAGGTACCGGGCTTGGGTTGGCCGGGTTGCCAGTCGGGCAGGCCGCCTGCTGGTGGGCCGTGGCAGGCTACTCGGTAGATGGTGCTGTTTGGAGTTACTTCCGACTTTTGTTCGCGTTGCGAAGTCAAGTCCTATCACACGCTACCTCCACCTCTTGATGCCTATCCCTTCAGTTCATCCCCAGCGCCTTGAACGCCGCCGCTTTGGGGTCGCCGTAGAAGACGGGGTCGACGTGTTCCATGATGTCGCCGCTGACTTCCAGGAATTGGCGTTTGTTTTCGATGGGGACCAGCGCGCGTTTGACGCCGTTGTCTTTGGCCAGTTGCAGTGGTTCGGTGAGTGACCGGACTTCCTTGATGTTGCCCTGGATGCTCATGTCACCCAGGATCAACGTCGCTGCCGTGACCGGGGAGTGGCGGAGCGCCGAGAACGCCGCGACGAAGAAGGCTACGCCCACAGCGGCTTCGACTCGGTTGTTCAACAGGTCGATGGCCTCGACGTGAAAGTCGGACGTGTCGATCTCGCGGCCCAGGCCGAACTCCACCTTCTTGGATTGGAGATGGCTGAACGCGCGCGCGATCGACTCCTTCATCGCCCCCTTGACGCCGCCGGCCGTTTTCAGCTTGCTCGTGCCGCTGGTGACCGTGACTTCCAGCCGGTACAGACCGACCGTGCCGTCCGGGCTGACGGTACCCGTGTAGACAGAGCCCGGAGCCAGAGGGTCGGCCGAAACCAGGTCGCGGCCGCCCTGCTCGGGCACCCCGACAAATCTGTCCTCACCGGTTTCCTTGTCGCCGTAGCTGAACGAGGTCTGGTAGTACTCGAAGGAGCCCATTTTCTTGAGCTGCTCTTTCACCCGCCGGCGCCCTTCGACGCCCAGTTCGACCAGTTCGGCCAATTCATCCTTGGTGACCTGGCCGTGTGGATAGACGATCTTCATCAGGCCGGACACCGTCTTGCGGACGGCCTTCTGATCGCGGGCGTTCAGATGGCTGCCGAGCGTGAAGTGCTTGTCGAGCATCTCGGTGAAATTGTGCTTGCGCAGCGCCCGGAGGGCCTCGGCGAAGTAGTCCACGACAAAGCCATAGTGATCCGTGAAAAGGTGAGGTCGCATCTTGGGGACTTCCCAACCGGGCAGATAGAAGTGCAGGCGGTCGATGAAGGCCATGTCGTCTCGAATCACGTCCGGCATCGGCGCGAAGAGATGTCCGGTTTGAACCATCACGTCTACGGGCTGATTCGTGTTGCCGAAAAACGCGATGCTGGCGTCGCCCGAATCGGCCTCCTTGCCGCGTTGGAACGTGCCCGATTCGCAATACGTCTTGAGCGTCGTCACGACTTCCTTGGGCATTTTCTGCAGATCGGCCACTTCGTCGAACGCGACCACGTCCCAGATCGACACCATGCCTTTGTACTTGCCCAGCATGTGGCCAAACATGTTGGCCACGGTGGTCGGGCCGGTCAGCAAGGCGCCGTACGGCGAAATCTCCTGGACCGCATAGCTCTTACCGGTGCCCCGCGGGCCCAGTTCGACGAGGTTGAAGTTGCGTTCCGTCAGCGGGATCATCCGTACCAGGAACAGCAGCTTCAACCGGCGATCCATCTCGGTGGATTCGTAACCCATGGTGCGGATAGCAATGTCGATCCACTCATCGGACGAGAAGTCACCGCGCCCGCGCCGGTATTCGTCCAGGTCGAACGAGGCAATCTGGATGGGCGAGAGGCGATCGATCCAGAAGGGATGCTTGCCTCGACTCTCGTCGTCGTACTCGAATCGCATGTCGACTTGTGCCCAGACACCACCGGTCAGCAGCCGTTCGTAATCACGCACGTACTGGTCCGAGATGTGCACGTAGCGATCGCCAAAGTTCCTGCACTCGGCCCAGTATTCGGAATCGGTCAGCCGGACCTGCACCTTGTCGATGAAACTGTGCTTTCCTTCCTCTTTCACGCGGCTCTGCGCCTTCATGAACTCGTCGGAGCGGATGTAGTTGTTGGCCAGGCTATCATTCACCACCTGCAGGCCCATGCGGATGGCCATCTCGTCCGATGAGGCACAGTACTTGCCGAGCAAGAACTCCAGCACGAACACCGGCACGTTGGCGCCCACCTTGATTTTCCGCACCAGGTCCTTGCGGACGACCTTGCCGTCGAAGATGCGCGTCAACTTGTCGTCCAGGGCGTCGCGTGGTATCGCAGTCGTATCGGCCATGTTTTTCGTCTGCCTTTTCACATTCCCAACTTCACCGGGATCTTCTTGGATTGAGCGAGGATGCGGTCGGACTTGGGGTCGAGAATCACGATCTCCACCGAATCGACGTCCTCTCGCAGCAGTTGCATTCCGATCGTGCACGATTTGCCGGGCTGCAAGGTAACGCAATGGGTAAGCGAATCGAGCTGGGCGTCGAGTACCATGCCCGCGTGGCCGATGTGGCTGCCCTGGCTGAGCAGAGCCGGGCGGACAACCAACGATTCTTCGGCGAACAGGCCCCTCTCAGCGGTCAGCCCGAAGCTGATCACCCGGTTGGCAATCCGGTCCGGAACGTTCGTCAACTTCAGCTCGACGCCGGTCTCGGCCGCCTCCTGCTGCACCGGCATGCGGACCGTCAGCACGGGCACGATCAGCTCTTGCAGGCTCAAGCCTCCGTGGTGGTAGGTCAGGTCGCCCGAGGCTTTGAACACCGAATTGCCCGCCGGGAAGACGAAATCCAGATCGGTGTCATAACCCAGTTGCGTACCGCTAATTCGTACCGTTGCCGGCGGGTTCGCCCCGCCCCGGCCGGCCCAGCAACGCCGGTGCAGGTCGACCTGCTCCCCGCCGGGCTTGTCGATCCGCTGCGATTCGTCCCGCTCCAGGGCAAACAGATGGCCGTGATCGGCGGCCACGACAAACTTGGCGATGCCTAGTCCGGCCAGACGCTTGATCGCGCGGGCCACATTGCCGATGGCGGTGTCGATCACCTGGCGGGCCAACAGCGTGTTGCCCCCCTCGCCCATCGCGTCAATCTCGACAGACCGCACCAGCAGCAGCGGCGCGTCGGCGATCCTCTTCTGCAAACGGCTGGTAGAAAAGCTGAGCACCTTGTCCAGTTCGATGTCCACAAGTTTGGGCACGCGGCCTTTCCAGATCTTGCGCCGGGCGTTCATGTCGGCCATCACCGAATCGTCAATTCGGGCGGCCAACGTGCCGCTCTTAGCGACGACTGAAAACGAGGCATCCGCGCCCGGCATCAGGGCGGCCATGCCGATGGGCGTGATCGTGGGAATGGCGGCGACGGCGGGTTCGAGCGTCAATTCGTCGGCATCTTCCAGCAGCCCCTGCAGTTCGATGCCCATCTCAAATCGCATCGCATCCACCAGGAAGTAGCAAACCGTCTCGGTCGTGCTCGCCACTTTCCGGGCATACACCTCGCTCTGACACAGCACGCCGGGGACCGCCCAGTGATCCCGTTGGAAGGCCGCTACGAATTGGGCGGTCATTCTCTCCAGCAATTGGTCGTAGTCCTGGCGGACACGGTGCAGGACCTGCTCCCAGGCGATGTCCTCGCTCATCGCGGCGTGGGCCGATTCCAGGTGCCGCTGCAGCAGGTCGGCTCGACACCATCCCTGCGGGGCGGCGTAGGCGTCGATCCAGGCCCTGGCCGGTGCTGTTGCGTCGGGCAACTCGTCGTTGATCTGCTGGACCGCCTGCCCCAGTTGAGCGGCCAGGTCACAGACACGCCATTGTTCCTGGCGATTCAGGAAGTGCTCGGCCCAAAAACCGCGGCGGCGCTCGCGTACCACGTCGGCGGCCTGCGGGAACTCGCCCGCCACAATCAGCTTGCTGGCGTGGTCCAGGAGGTTCTTGTCTTCGAACCGAAACGTGTCGATCTTGCCCAAACGCTCAGGGGCAACGCCTTGTGTGGCGAGGCTGAATTGCTGTTCGACCTGGTCCGCCATCTCGATGTACCGCTGCGGATGCCGTTTGCGGATCGCAGCCGCCACATCCAAAGCCAGTTCCAGTTCATTTTTCTTTGCCGGCCGGGGAACCATGTTGACGGCTTGTGGTGCATCGCCCTGCAAGTCGTTGCGGAACTCGGCGAGCAACACGTAACGGACGGTCCTTTGGCGGGCATCGTCGACACCGGTATCCGCTGCCAACTCCAAGCCCAGACGGGCGTGGATCAGTTGTCTTAATTCCTCGTCGGCCGCTTTTTCCGCAATCTGGCCGTCCTGGCTGCTGTCGGACATCCAGTCGGCCAGGATGTTGGCGTTGTCCCCCCGAGCACCGGAGAAAATGACGTTCAGACGCGACGCTTCATGCGGCCGGTTTTCCACCAGCGACACGATGTACCCGTAATCGACGTTATCCGAAACGAGCATCTGGTCGATCTGTCCGTCGCCGTAGTGCTTCTTCAGCACGCGGCGAGCCTCACGCTTCAGTTGCGGCTCCCACCGCTCGCCTCCGGCCTCCAACTCCATCAGTACGGCTGTTGTGTCGTCCCGAGTCCGGCCGGGCAAGTAGATCAACAGCGGCTCCGGCAGGTCGCCGGCCGTGTGCGGTTCGACGGCATGTTTGACCTCGAAGAACGAATCCTGCATAACACAGACATGGGCCGACAAGCCACCGAATTCAACAGGATCGAGCTGGCACTTGTCCGGCAGCGATCCGGCCAACAATTCAGAGACGTATCCGGTGAACTCCCGCCTCGGGTCGTACCATACCACCACGCGCCGCGACCGGAGTTTGTCGGCCAGATTGTGGGTCAGATGATCGTGGAATTCGTTCGAGTCATTCATGGTTTGGATTTGCCTTAACGGGCCTTGGCCCTCCGGCCGCGGGTGCCGCGGGCGGACCCGGCGGGTGCCGGAGCGGTCAGGAGGCTATCGAGGGCCGCCTTCACCGCGGCGGAAGTTCGTTCGGCCACCAGCCGGTCGATCACCGCTTGCCAGCCGTCGTCGGGTTCCTCTTTGGGTTGGAAGCGATCGCGGTCGTCTTGTTGCCAGAA
>JBDRTC010000729.1:0-18267 GCA_043824335.1 Planctomycetota bacterium
CCGATCATCCTGCTCAGCCCGCGACGCGCTCCTCCGAGGGAGAGCGAATACGTGCTCGCCAACCTTGCCGGTCAAGAAAGCGAGAACATGAAGCAAGAGATGCTCATCAACGTGCGGCAACCGGAAGAATCCCGGATTGCCATCATTGAAGACGGGGTCCTCGAGGAACTCTACGTCGAGCGAACCGGCCACGACAGCTTCGTGGGAAACATCTACAAAGGAGTCGTGGTCAACCTGGAGCCCAGCATTCAGGCGGCCTTCGTCGATTTCGGCGTGGGGCGCAACGGGTTCCTGCACGTCAGCGACGTCGAACCCCAGTATTTCCGCCAGGGGGGCTTCGATCCCGAGAAGCCGCTGGGACCGGACGGCCCCCGGCGCCCCGCAAAGACCCATTCGGGAGCCGTGGCCGACGAAGAGGATGTTCTTGGCGAAGAGGACGAGGGGGCCGACGACGATCCGTCCAGGTCCCGGCCCCAGCACCGCGGCTATCGAAACGGCGGGCGCCCCCGCGTCAAGCCGCCCATCCAGGACATCCTCCGGCGCGGCGATGAAGTGCTCGTCCAGGTCATCAAGGAAGGGATGGGCACCAAAGGGCCGACGTTGTCGACCTATATCAGCATCCCCGGGCGGTATCTCGTGCTCATGCCTGCCCTGGGCCGCGTGGGGGTCTCCCGGAAGATCGAGGATGAAGACGTGCGCCGCCGCCTGCGCGACGTGATGGCCGAGCTCAACCCTCCCAAGGGCCTGGGGTTCATCGTCCGCACCGCCGGCTCCGACCGAACCAAGAAAGAACTCTCCCGCGACCTGGCCTACCTGGTGCGACTCTGGAAGGTCATCGTGCGGCGGATCAAGAAGCTTCCGGCGCCGAAAGACATGTACGAAGAAAGCGACATGATCATCCGCACCATCCGCGACATCTTCACCGCCGACGTCGACGCCATCTACATCGACGAACCCTTGGCCTACGAGCGGGCCAGGGAATTCCTGCAACTGGTAATGCCCCGATACGTCAATCGGCTCCAGTTGTACGAGGGAAAGGAGCCCCTGTTCCACAAGTACCACATGGACGAGGAAATCGCCAAGATCCACCACCGGGTCGTGCCTCTCAAGCAGGGCGGCTCGATCGTGATCGACCAGACCGAGGCGCTGGTGGCCATCGACGTCAACAGCGGCAGCTTCCGCGCCGACGACTCCGCCGAAGAGACCGCCTATCAGGTGAACCTCCTGGCCGCCAGGGAAATCGCCCGGCAGATCCGGCTCCGCGACCTCGGCGGCGTGCTCGTCAACGACTTCATCGACATGCGCAAGGAAAGGCACCGGCGGGGAGTGGAACGGGCCCTGCGGGATGCCACCAAGCGCGACCGGGCCCGAACCAAGATCCTCCGCACCAGCCCTTTCGGCCTGATCGAGATGACACGCCAAAGGGTGCGTCCCAGCCTCAAGCGGAGTGCCTACGGTGACTGCCCCTCCTGCGGCGGGTCCGGCGTGGTCAAGTCGGCCGAGAGCATGGCCATCGAGGTCACCCGCCTGATTATTCTGGCCAGCCAGCGCTCCGACGTTGCCAAGGTCACCGTCAAGGTGGCCAGCGAGGTGGCCGAATACCTCAACAACAAGAAACGCCGCGAGCTGGCCCAAATGGAAGCCGACGGAGAAATGACGGTGCAAATCCTTGGTACAAAAGGAGTTATGCCGGAACACCTGGTCGTCGACTGCCGCGACGCCGAAGACCGGGAAGTGAAGTTCTCCCTCACGTAGCCCTTGCCGCCGACCGGCTCCCTCGGTTAAAGTAGGTGGTTTCCCATTGGCGAGCCCTAGGCTTTGTCGGAAAAGTGGCTCACTTGTTTCCGTCAGGGTGGCATGCCCTCGCGAAGCGTGGGCATGTGCCCGGGAAACATGGCGACGCAAGCGACGCCATGCCACCCGGAGCCTGGGTTTTCCGACAAAGCCTAGTACCAAGTGACCCCCAAGCCGATTCAAGCACGGAACCTTTCGATGTACGCGATCATTGAAGACGGCGGACGACAGATCAAGGTCGAAGAAGGACAGGAGATCAACGTCGATCACCGCGACGCCTCCAGTGGAGACCAGCTGAAGTTCGACCGGGTGCTGGCCTGCAGAGACGACGACGGGTTCAAGGTCGGCCAGCCGACGCTCCCTTCGGCCTCGGTCGTCGCCGAAGTGCTCGGCCCCAGCCAGGGGCCCAAGATCACCGTCCAAAAATTCCGCCGTCGCAAGACCTACCGCCGCAAGACCGGACATCGGCAGCTCTACACGCGGGTGAAGATCAGCAAGATCGAGATTGCCTGATTCCAGGAGCACCCCGCGTCGGTCTCGCGGCACTCCCACCGCCGTACACTTCGTTCACGTACCGTAGCGCGTTCTCGGCACAGTGACTCATGTTCCGGTCGCGGGGATACACTTGGGCCTGGGTGCAGAGATCGACGTTGGGAAGCCAACCCTGATACGGCGGCATCCGTTGGCCATACCCGAGGTCGTAAAGCGGCGAGCTGTACGTGGCACGGATCGCGTGGAGCCGAACGATGTCCTCGCAAGAAAACCCCGGAAGGGTCCGCTTCAGGGAAGGCAGGTGGTAGTCGAGCAGCGTAGCGGCCGTTTGCCCTCGAAACTGCGGGTCGCCCCGCCGGTGATAGTTCACCACGTAGAGGATGTGCTCGCCGCCATAGTCGTCCGGCGACGCCAGGTTCGTGTGCTCGATGATCCCGCCGAAGGTGTGCTCGGGATCGATGTTGTTCAGCCAATAGTAATCCGTCTGGCGCCGCTTCATCACAAGGATGAGTTGGGTGACCGCCACGTACTCGATCGCCTCGACCTGGCGAGCGAACTCGGCGGGCGGATCGCAGACGGCCGCGAGCAACTCCTCCAGGCTGGCCGTCCAGACGACGCGATCGAACCGGCCCCCGCCGCGGGGCGAAACGATCTCCGGCCGCTCCCCGGCCCGAAACCGTCGCACGGGGCTTCCCGTGCGCACCTCGCCGCCGCCCGCGGTGATCGCCTCCTTCATCCGGAGGAAAAGCCGCTGAAAGCCGCCTTTCAGGTACCCCAGACACTCCCGGGCACGGCTGCGGGAGCCTGCCCGGGGGCAGAGCCGGCCCCAAAGGAACGCGGCGGGGATGTCGTCGAATGCGTCGGCGAACTTCTGTTTCAAGAGCGGCTCCCAGAGGTTGCGGTAGCCGGCCAGGTTCCCCCGACGCTCGAAAAACTCGCGGCAGCGGACCGAGTCGAGCCGGCGCCAATCGGAGCATTGCTTGATTCGAAGCAGGTTCCAGCCCATCAACATTCGCTGCGGCAGGCTGCCCAAGGGCGAAAACCGCAACAGATCGAGCGCCCCGGCGAACGGCCAGAGGCGTCCTTGGGCGATCAGTCCGCTCTTGCTGGGTAGCCAGAGCAGGTCGTCTTCCAGACCGTGCTCTTGGATCAAGTCCACCAGCGCGGTGTCGGAAGTGAAGATGTGGTGGTAGAACCTGTCGAGATAGACGCCCGGACAATCCGGGTACGGGAACCCGCCGGCCAGGCCCCCAACCTGCCCTTTCGCAAACAGGGTGACCGCGCGACCTCGACGGACCAACTCCCGTGCCACCGAGAGCCCGGTGACGCCGCCTCCCACCACTGCCACGCGCATCAGTCGGTCTCCTGGTCGCGCTTCGCGCCCTCGGGCTTTTCGTCGGTCACGACGTCCTCCCGATCGTCGGACGGCAAGCCAAGGGTTTGCCGCACGATCCACGAGGGACGGCCCTTCACCTCGTCGTAAATCCGGCCGATGTACTCGCCCATAATGCCCAGGCAAATCAACTGCACGCCTCCCAAGAACAGGATGGCGATCACGGTCGTGGCGAAGCCGGGCACGGGTTCCAGGCCGATGCGGGCGAACCAGTCGGCGAACAGACGCTGAACCAGGGTGAACACCGCGCCCAGGAAGGCGATTGTCGAGACGATCATGCCGAGGTACGTAGCCAGGCGCAGGGGCACGGTCGAGAAAGAAAAGAGGCCGTCGACGGCGAGCCTGACGAGCCTCGCGAACGTGTATTTCGGCTCGCCGCCCTGACGGGCGTCGCGGGCGTACTCGACGCCCATCTGGCGAAACCCCACCCAGGCCCGCAGACCGCGCACAAACCGGTTCCGCTCCGGCATCGCGTTGAGTAGATCGACCACCTTGCGGTCCATCAGGCAGAAGTCGCCGGAATCGGTCGGGATCGGCTGATTGGCGGCCCCCGCCAGGATGCGATAAAAGAGGTGATAGCACACGCGCAGAAGCGGCCCCTCCTTGCGCTTGCGGCGCACGCCGTACACCACGTCGTAGCCCTCGCGCCACGCGGCCAGGAATCGGTGGAGTTGCTCGGGCGGGTCCTGGAGGTCGGCGTCCATCACGATCACGGCTTGGCCCGCGGCCCGGGCGATTCCCGCCGAAACGGCCGTCTGGTGCCCGAAATTGCGGGAGAATCGCACCGCCTTCCATCGCGGGTCGCGCTGGTGAATCGCCTCGATCCGCCGCCAGGTGTCTTCCTCGGAGCCGTCGTCGACCACGATCACTTCAAACGGTTCCCCCCACGACTCCGCAGCGGCCGAAAGCCGCTGGTACAATTCGTCGAGCACTTCCTTTTCGTTGTAGCAGGGCACTACGATCGAGATCATCGCTTCTGCTCCGGCTGGGCCGCGCCCGCCTGCCCATTCGGTGGGGCATACTCACGTCCCACCGATGGGAGGGCCGGCAAGGGATGGATACGGAAGACCGGAAGCCGGTCGAATTCGGACATTTTGGAAAACGGTTCGCAAGACACCCGAGTCGCGAGCAGCTCACCGGGGTCCTCCAGTCTACTGAACAGGAGAATCGAATCAAAGGAGTCGAAACGAACGCGGCTCCGCCAATCCCGGGAGGCGCCGGCCGTTGCGACCCATTCGATCTGGAAGGTGGTCATCCTCTTTTCGCCCTTCGCGTAAACTTGGAAGTCCAACTGCGTGGGGATGGGAATCTGGTCAAAATGCCTCGCGCTCTCGACGCACCGATAGCCGGCGCGGAGCAATTGGTACGAGACCCACTTGCTGGAGAACCAGTCGCCCGTGAGCGCCAGCCCGTTGTCCGTGCCGTCGCAGGTTGCCGACAGAATCCGTTCGGCCTCGGCCAGTCCTTCCTGGTAGTGGAGCTTCGTGCGGAGCCACATCAGGGGGACGTAGCCGACCGCGTCGAGGCGCCTGAGGCCGTCGTGGGTGCCCACGACCACCACGTTTTGCCCCAGCGCCCAGCTCGTCACGGTGAGCGGCCCGAGAACGTACTGGACCGTGAAAAGAATCACGCAAATCCAGCGAAGTCGGTAGGCCGGCCGGGAAGTGCCCTCCAAAACCGTCTTCAGGCCACAAGCGACCAGGAGCGTAAAGAAGGGCAGGCCGTAAAGAAGATACTTGGGCGTGGTGACGGTGAGGCCGTAAATCACGACCAAGGGGACCCAGCCCGCAAAGCTCATCAGAAGGAGCCGCCAGCGTCTCTCGTTGACCACTGCCCGGAGCCCCACGAACCACAAGAGAAAGCCGACCCCGCTCACCAGCGTCAGGTAATTCATCAGCGTGCGCTTCAGGGAGACGAAGCGCTCGGCGTGCCCCGCGCTCTCCTCCCATATCCGGGCGATGGAAACGCCGCCTGCGCAAGCCAGGAGCAGAAAAACGCCGGCCGAAACGATCGTGAAGAGGATCATCCGTTTCCAGCTTTCCCGCTCGCCGTCGCAGAGGACGATCAGGAGCACCGGGGCCATGAGAATCGCGTCGAACCTTGCCAGCACGGCCAGGGCAAACAGGCCGCCTGCCGCAAGCACCGATCGCACCGACTCTTTAGACGCCAGGAAAACGGCGGCAAACAGGAACCCGGCGGCAATCATGCTGGAATTGGCGTAGTAGGCCGACACGTACGATTCCTGGAACAACAAGAGCACGAGCGCCGCCAGCGGGGCCGGCACCTGCGTCTCCCGGGCCACCAGCCACGTGCCGAAACCGAAAAACGCGGCGAAACCGGCCAGCGTCCAGAGGGCAAAGCCCGTCATCGGGGGCACGCCCAGGGCCCTGTCGAGCGCGGCAACCAGAACGTACGTGGCGGCCTGCGTGTCGTAGCGGTAGTCGAAGCCGTGGTCCAGGTCGCCGTAACGCGACAGGTGCAGCGCGCCGGCGGCGATCGCAATGTCGTCGCCCTCCACGGGTGTCGAGGGCGCGAACCCCACCGCCACGTAGCAGAGAATGGCCCCGAGCAAGAGCCACCAGCAGGGCGCTCCGCGCGCGGGCCACCCACTTTGTGGCTCGCAAGGCGCGGCCGCTTCGCTTTCAGGCTGCGTTGTTCTGGTGTGCAATGGCTCGACGTCTTGCGGTCCAGCTTGTCCGTTGCTCATGGTACGGCGTTGGCGGGAGTCTCAGCAGAACCCGCCTGGTCATTATCCGAAGCCGGCAGAACCGCCGCAATCGGCGGCCGGGCCAGGTGCTTGAAGAAAAGCGAGTCGCTCGTGCCGATATACTGCCGAAAGAACGTATCGCTGCGGAACGCACGGAACAGCGGAGAATCGTCCCGCATCGCGTGCTCGCGAAGCAGGCAGTTCAAGGTCCACAAGGGGTCGACGCCTTCTTGCTCGGGGATCGTCACGAGCCGGCCGTTGTGGTGCGTCGCCCGAACGTGACGATAGACCTCTGCAAACGGATTCGCCGCCCCCAGCGCGAGCACGACGATCAAGACCCACTTCTTGCCGCGATCGGCCCCCTGGCGCAGGATCGCCCGGGCCACGAACACGGCCAGCACGAAAAGAGAGGGAATCGAGGCCCGCATCACGAGGTCGTTCACCCCGCCGTATCGGAAAAATGGGAGCAGGAACAGGAACGCGAGGGCCGCGACGAAAAGCCCCTTGCTTCGCCCGTCGTCGAACGGGTCGATCCTGGCGACGGCCCAGGCGAGGATTCCCACTTCCAGGCAAAAGAACACCAAGAGCCCTGCCAGGAACCCCAGGGCCGACGCGCCCGGCGGGGCCCAAAATGCGAACCGGGCGCCCGGGGCGTCTTCAAAAGGCAACTCCGAGAACCTGGCAAGAAAGTACAGGGCCATGAGACCGAAAATCACCAAACCGGCGAAGTTGGGAAGCGACAGATAGGCCCTGACCGTTTGCACCAAGGACCGTCTCCCCGCCCAAAGATCGAAGATTACCAGGGGCGCGAACCCAAGCGTCACGAAAGGGGCCCAAAGGCACGAGAGCGCGACGAAAAAGAGCAACGTCTTTCGGGCCCCGTCCGATTCCCGCCCGACCAGGTGCATCACGATCCCCGTGAGGATCCATCCGCTGAGGGCCTGATGGGGTACGAAGAACAACAGGGCCATGTTGGAAGAGTAGTTGCGCAGTCCGGCCATGTCCCACCAGCGGATCTGCCAGTTCCACCATCGCAGGCTCGACCAATCGATGCTTCGCCAGTCGAAGGCCGCCCAATCGAAGCCGGGCCGGCCGACGAACTCGAGCAGCCTGACCGCTGTGGCGCCGACGATGTCCAGGCCGGAGAAACAGACGAACACGCCCAGGACGATCCACTTCACGCGTCGGCTTGCGAGGCAAAACCACAGGAGCGAGAGCACAAGCCCCAAGGCGGTCCAGAACTGCAAAAAGTGGTTGGCCCCCTCCCAGCCGACAACCTTTCCCACGAGGCTTGCCGGCAGGTACCACGCCGTGTAGTAGACCAGCGGGAAACGGCCCTGCGGGCTGGAGACGGTCGGGGGCCAGGGCTCTTCGATCAGACACTTGAAGACCGCATTGTGCTTGGGATGGTCGGAGTCTTGCGCACCGTATCCGCCCGCACCGGAGAGAAACGAGAGCAACAACGCCACGCCAACCAGCGAGACGAGTCCGCGCCAATCAAAGCCGGCACCATCGCAGTCGGCGTCGGCCGATCGATCGAACCAGGGAACCTTGCGCACCGCGCAGTGAGAGGCAACCACGAGCAGGGCCGCCATGGGGACGGCCAGCCACCACCGTAGCCAGCCAAGAAGGAAGATCAGGTAAGGCACCACCAAGTAGACGCACGAGACCACCAGCAGCGTCGGCACGAGCGCCTCCAAACGCCACACGGCTCCCGGGGACAAGTTGCGGGGCTTTCGACAATCGTCATTCGTCATTTGCGCCCCGAAGCATCGGCCGAGCCTTGAGGTCAGGAGTGGGTCGCTTGGCCCACTACCGACGATTATAGCTCGAATCGTGATCCACGAGCGTCTCGACCTGGTCCGTCTCAGTACGTCGCGATCACGCTTTTCGTCGTCACGGAGCCTGGGTCGCCTTGCGGCTCAATTCGTCGCAAGGTGTTGTGCCGCAATTGGTTAGGCACGGATGTTCACTTCAGCTTCTCTTTTTGAAAGCCCCACTTGGGCCGTTGGGCGTACATTTTTTCTTGGGCCCGTTGCCGCTTGTCGGCGTTGGGTAAAACGGCGCCGTCGGCCCGGGGTTGAACGCGGCCGTGCCAATTGAGGTAGGATTCTCCCAAGTGCAGCACCTCAAAGGGCAGGCGAACCTTGCACCGTTTCGGCCAGCGGGCCTGGAAATCCGTGTCGTATCCCCCGGCGTGCCGCCAATCGATCGCGAACCAGGGTCGGACCATCAGGACGGGGTCCTCGGCGTGGAACAGTTGAAAGTAGCCCGCAAGCTCCGTCTCTTTCTGGACCGGCCAGCGGCTCCAGTCGGTCTGGCCGGTGTATTCGTTGATGTCGCGGCACATGCGCCGGTAAGGGCAGTAGAGCTTGCCCGGCTCGACGGCCGACAGGTCCATCGCGTCGGGCATGACGACGTCGATGTCCCAGGCGAGGAGCCACCCGGAGCGGCCCACCACGTCGAGGCCGTGTTCGATGCACATCCCCTTGTTGAAGAGGGCGCCCCGTTTGTAAAAGGCGTTGGTCACGTAGACGTCGACGTTGTCCAGGCCGTGCTCGCCGGTCACTTCCTCGACGGCCTCCAGCGTGGGGCGATCGTGAGGAGACGTGATGACCACCAGATGCTCAAAATGCCTGGCGTTCCGCGCGAGCGTTAGCCGCAAGAGGTCGTCGAACTCGACGCAGACGGTCAGGCCCTTGAGGTTCACGGCTTCTTTCCCAAGTATCGGAGTGGGGCCCAGTCCTCTCGAAACGCCTCCGGGTCATACTTCCCGGCGTCGAAGGCGGCGTACTCGCCGGCCAGGACCCGGGGACTCCCGAGCCGGCGGAGGGTTTTTAGATTGCTCCGGCTGATGTCGTCGACTTCCTCGGTGTCCAGTCGGCCTTCGAGAGGCAGGCAGACCCCGCAACGAGGGCACCAACGCTCGATCTGCCCGCGATACTCCGCCAGGTCGTGCCGCCAACAGGCGGGGGTCACGGGCAAGCCGCCCGGGCCGTCGAACACGAGATCCAACGCCCCGGCCACTTCACAGAAGAAAAAGCCCTTCGGCGTGATTGTGGCCGACCACTCCTCCTGGAGAGGGCAACGGTCGATCAATTCCCACATGGCCGCTTCGTCGTGGACCACGTCGCGCACGGCCACCAGGACGGGCTGATGGGAGCACTGCGTGTCGTGGAGGTTCTGGTTGAGATATCCGGCCCGTTCATTCGGCGTTGCCTTCGGGGAGGGCCTCGGCCCGATCAGCCGCTGGACCGCGGCCCGGTAGGGATGCCTTTCGTAGCGAACGCCGGTCCACAGCCCGCGGTGCCGCATCTGGGGGATGGCCTCGATCATGATCTCGCACAGCCGGGGGAACTCGGGGTGCAACAACGGCTCCCCGCCGATGATGCCCACCACCTTTCGCCGGCCGCGCCGATCGGGAGGACTCTGCGTGGGGAAGTCCTCAAGCGCCTCCACGGCCCGGGCAAAATCCTCGACCGACATGTCCCACCGCTTGCGTGCATGGGCCAAGAGGCGCGTGCAGTTGGAGCACCGCCTCGGGCAGGCGTTGGTCACGTCGATCTGAATGCACCATTGCTCTCGCGGGGGTATCATGTCAAACGGCCTTGCCAATGAAGTATCGCTGGAGCCCGGCCCGCTCTCGCTGGTGGAAACGTTGTTCGTTGGGGGTATCCGGTTCGTGGTCATAAACAAAAGGCCCACCAGAAGCCAAGACGGCTCAAGGTGGGCTCTTCTTGATACCCGCCTCAAGGCAGGCTCTTCAGATACCAAATCGCAGTTTCAGATCTTAGGAAACTTCCGTGCGCTTTTCAAGACTTGTTCTTGGCCACCCATCAGTAGATTTCGATGCTCTTGCCCCACCCGCAAACGGGTTTGCCGTTCTTGGAAGAGGACGATGGAGACGCCCCGCTTCCTCTGAGAATCGTCGACGGGTTAATGGCGGCGGCTCCCAACCTGGATGCCTGGACACTATCCATTCCCCCCGATCTCGTCCGCTGGCCCTTCAGCTTCCACCAAGCGGGCTGCCGTCTCAAGTGCAAGGATGGCGTGGGTGAAACTGCGTGGCTTCTCAAACCAGGGCTGAACCGACCGAAGACCGCCAGGGCCTGCAAGAAGAACCAAGTTCTGGACATTGGCCCCCGACATGAGCGCTGAACGCTCGCCTTCGTGAGCGTCCAGAACTGCCAGGTCGAGGTTCATTTCCTTCTTTCTCGGTCTGATGACAACCTTATTCCACGGGGTCTCAAGCAATCGGGCGAACGAGACAGGTGACGTGTCGGGGTAGGCAGCGGAATAGCCGGGCGGCTCTATCGGATGAACGGACAGACGTGAATGACCAAAATACTCAGCCCGGAGTAGCTGACCCACGATGTTGGTGCATCGAAGGACAGCGGCTCCAGTCCCCAGGCCCACGTGGATTCTACTCTCGCCGTCAAGGTTCATAATGATCAGTTTGATAATGTGAGCCGCGGCAAACTCCACCGCCCTGATCGCCGCAACGGGATCAGTGTTCACGTTCACCACGATCACCTTCTGCTCAGACGGTTTGATGCCGTAGCGGTCCATGATCCGCTGAGCCAACGCCAGGCGCCAGGGAGGATTTAGGGTGACGAACCCGCGCGACAGGCCCTCTCTGAAAACGGGGTACACCTGTTCGCGTGACAAGCCTTCATCAAACAGTTCGTTGACTCGATCGACGACGGATTGGGCTATGCTGCCTTTGACGCCATCGTGACGTTTCATGAAGAGCTCAAGAAGCCCGAACACCAGCGCGTCGCTGAGTTCTCGGGTGTCGAGTCGACTCTTGGAACGACGACGATTGCCGGGCTCACGTTGGCACATCGTTATACTCCGTCATCTCGGGATATTCGGGCGCTGGAATGGATTCAACACCATGTGGTCACCGATCGCTGTGAGCATCGCTCCCTTCGGATGCCGAGTCAGACTCATCGAGCCACCCCTCGAGAACCTCCGTTGCGGAGTCGCTGGCCCAGCTTGTCAGTTGGAGCACCGTGACGGCAGTGCGAATCAGCAGTGGCTTCCGTCTTTCCGCGTCGACCGTCAAAAGGGCGATCGCCAGGACAAGCAGTAAGATGGTCAACCACGACCCCAAGCACGTTCTTAACAGTCTCATTCTGAGTTCTCCTCCGTTGACGAGTTGCTGTGACTGATCCCCTAACACGCCATCGACCGCCAGCCCGACACGTGGCACCAGGCCACCTCGCGCCAATGGCCTGTTCATCTTCGTCTACGCGTAAGTGCGTGTAGATTTGCCTCGCTTTGTTGAAAAACAGGTTGGCATGATCCGCTCGGAAGCGAAAAGCGATTGCCTGCGTGCGAAGCGGGAGATGCGTATCGCACGTGGCAACCGTTGGCACCTCGCGCCCAGCGGCCGGCAAGGACGCCACAGGCCAGTGTTGCCTCTGGATCCGGCGGCCAACCTTACAACGGGTAGATTCGCAAAGGCGGGCTCCAGATTCTCCGCGACCCTTCGTCTGGTCGTGGTCGGGGGACAGGCCCAGGTACCGCTCGGGGTTCTTGGCCTGCCGGCACAACCCAGGCATGCAGTCGTGCGACAGGGCCGTCCTGGTTGTGGCGGTCTCAGGTTGGCGGTAAACTTGGACTGCACGGGGCCTGAGAATAGCCGGTAGCTCCTGGGGAATGCCTGACCAGGCCCGACGTTTTCGCTGTGGGCGTTCGCTATGGGCGCAGTTTCACAATCGGGTGGCAGATATTGGGACCTCCAGACCAAGGAGTGTGTAGGGCTGTTCCCGTGCGAGGACCCTGTTTATGCCGTCGCCTTATCGTCTGGGCCTCCCTCGATCGCATGCGTCGGCGACGCTGGCGGAAACGTGCAATTCTTCCGAATCGAGGATTGATTCTGCCCGGACCGAAGTCCGCCACCCCAGTCAGCGCGGGGTTCTGTGACGGGCAAGAAAGGCCGGGCGTGTGGGGGCGTAGGCTCACATCCAGATTCGGCGTATCCAGATCAAGGAGTACAGCAAGGCATATAGTCTCTCGGGGTCGAGGAACCAGAACGTGACAGCCAGGGCCTCGGGGCCGAAGCTGAACAGGAAGGACCCAACCGCCCGCAGTACTCGCATCCGACGAAGAGGCCGCCCGGTCACCAAAGCCAACAGGAGGCCAACCAAGAACTGCACTGATCTGCGGCAGAGAACACGACGCACCAAGTCAGCCGCTGTGGCCGTTGGAGAATCTGACCGACCTTCTCCGCTGGATTGGTTGGCCCATGCCCACAAGTAGCGCCATCGCGGGGCAAGGCGTGGAAACCTAAACAGCGTCCAACAGGGCAGACGCTATTTGAAGATCGAGCTGTCCAGAATGCCCTCGTGCACGCGGACACGTGCAGCCGTGAGCCTATCGACCTGTTCCTCGCTCAGGCTGGTGGAGTGCACATGAACGGGGAACGCCGCCGGCTCGGTCGCGAGTTGCTCGATCAAGTCCTCGCGGATCATCGAAGGCATATGGTCAAGGTCAATGGCCACTCGTTCAGCTTCAAGGTCTTGCAGGCGGGGAACCTTGAGCTTCGGGAGAACCCGGTTGCCGTTGATGCCAGTGAACCGCTGGGAGAGGTCCACGTTGCACGGGTCCATCGTGTAATACTCAATCTTGGACATGACGAGTTCCTTGTCTCAAGTGAACTGGGGGTTTGAAGAAAGTCCCTGAACCGGACTCCGGCGCCGGCCGGCTGGCCTTCGATCGTCGGTTCAATGGGGACTACGTCTTGGCCGGTTGAGATTTGCCAGTTGTTTCTCCAATCCGGCAAGTTCGTGATGTTCTTGGCCAAACGCTTGGTCGTTCCACCGACTTCGTTTTTCCATCCCAACAACTTGGCAAAACTCCGCAGCCTTCTGCGTAGATCCGAATGGAAGGGGCGTTTGAAGTGTCAGAGCATCCAGAAGTCGAAGGTGTGCAGATGCAATCAATCCGTCCCGAGCTTGCCCGACGCGTTGTTTACGAGGTCGAGGCGGTCCGTGCAAAGTTCCCCGGCCGTTTCCAGTTGCGCGTGGACCTACAAGGTGGACTCGAGTGGCAAGGTTGTGTGCCAGTGGAGAGACAGGACTGCCCCATCGTGGTCGCCTATCCATCGGCTTATCCTGGAACACCTCCTACCTTGCGGACCGCAGTGCCAATCCCGGGCGGTTGTCCCCACGTGTTAGGCTGCCACTACGGTCAGACGACACTCTGCTGGATCGCCCCCGATGCCCACAGCGTTCGCCGTCGTTGGAACCCTCAGCGTCACACGGCAGCTACGGTAATGCGGGCTGCGCAGCGATGGTTCCTTGCGTTCCTCATCTGGAAGGCCATGGGTCGTTGGCCGATGCCACCGTCGCAATCCTCGCCTGCGGTAGCGTTGGAGGTTTCGTGGCCTGGGATTTGGCCAGCGCGGGGATAGGCCACCTGGAGATTGCAGACCGAGAACGCCTCACCGCGGACAACTTGCGGCGGCACATTTGTGGGGCCAAGGATCTTGATCGCCAGAAGGCCCCAGCCGTCGCAAGGTTCTTGCGTGAGCGGTACCCACGGCTTCGAGTCCGCGGTCACAGCTTCTGTTTTCTCGAAAGACTCCAACCTTTGAGAAGGTTGATCTCTCAGGCCGAAATCGTGGTCGTCGCCGTCGATCAGGAAGGGCCGAAGTACCTTATCAACGACATACTTTGGGAGCTTCAGCGCCCGGCGGTCTATGTGGGTGTCTATGGCGGCGGATGGGGGGCGGAGGTGATTTTGACCGATCCTTCCCGCGGCACGCCTTGCTACGGCTGCGCGGCTGGGTCCATGGGGCGAGTTGGGATTGATCTGGGGCCGCGTGAACCACGATTTGCCTATTCGGCTCCGCCGTCCTCCCGTGCGGGCTTGTGGCCGCAAGCCGATCTGTGCAGCATCGGGCCTGCTGCGGCACTTGCTGCCCAGGTCACGACGGCTCGGCTCGCGGCGGCCCGAGGCCAGCACGGCCCATTGCACGAGTTTCTCCAAGGCGGCCCCACCGCCTGGCGCTTCGCGTTTCGACACATGAAATCATGGAGCCTTGGCCCCTGGGCATTGCAGCCGGTGACGGTTCGTCGTGACGAGCATTGCCCGGTTTGTGGCGAGAGGCGCAGGCCGGATGCCTTGAGACAAGTCTGCGATTCACGTGGAAAGAGGGCCAAATGACACCCGGGCCGCGAAGTGGTGATCCCCACGTAGAATGTCAGATTCGCCGTTTAGCGGATGGCAAACTTGTCGTTCCCGGTTTGCTGGGGTTTGACGAGGTATTGGTGCTGTTGGTCAAGGCGACTCAGGGCGATCTTTCTCAAGAGGATTCGTTGGACCTGACGATCGAGCTCTATCGAGGCGATCGGTTGCGAGATCGACGCCGGCTTCGGGTCGATTTCTCAGCCAGTGGTTACTGGTCGGCAGCATTTCGTTTGCACTGGAGTACGGGGCCGGCATCCAGTTCTCGACTCTCCTGTCACGTGCTGGCCAACGGTCGACAGATCGCTCGACATCAGCTCCTCATCGGGCCTCCGCAGGTCGATGGCCAGGGCCGATTTCCCCGAGCGATGGATTCCAGTGTCTCCTCGGCCACGATGATTGCCTTTGAAGACATGCTGAGCTCGCAAGTAAGACGCGTTTGCGAGCCGGGCGACGGCACGAACCGAGCAAACTCCAACGGCACTCAGAACCGCCCGTTTCTCGCCCGATGAATGGTCTCCCACCAAATCTTGGCAAACTGCCGTTTCGGTTTGCGTAGTCCTTGATGGGAAGCTTGCGTGGCTTCCAAATCAACCAACCTTTTGACTTGCTTAAGGGAGAAGTACCGATGAACGCCACCACACGATTGGAGCCCCTCGCCCCGGGGCGGGCGCGGGAACTGTTCGGCATGATGCAGGAAGTCCAGCGGGACCCGAGCAAAGGCCTGGTCCTGGACGACCAGGGGCACGTCACCGGGACCGTCCCGGTCGACCACGAGCAACAGCAGCACCTCTTGGGCGATTTTGACGTCCACGCGTGATCGTGTGGACCAGGGCGAAGCCCGCGGCCAGGCGCCGCTCTGGCCTTCCGGCCTCGCCCGCATAACCCATGCATGGAGTCGCCCGAGCAGGCCGTCCTGGTTGTGGCAACCTCAGCTCGCCGGTAAAGTTGGATCGTATGCGGCTTGGCAATAGCTGGTCGCTCTTGGTAAGTTCCCAGGCAGGCGACCCCACGTTGCCGCTGCCGTGGTGCTGGTACGATTGGGGGGTGCTTAGCCCAATCGGTCGCTCGTGGCGACTCAAAGTCTCGGCTGGTAACCGTTTTACCCAGAGGGGAGAATCTTTTTTCGATTTCTGGGCAAACGTAAACGGCGCTCTGCGTAGAGCCAGATAGGAGCCATTTGAGCCAACTGCCAGGTTTCCGCGGAGAGTGACCATGCCGCCCGGCCGGAGCGCACACGAGTTGAATCGCGACTATGTGGACCTCTTGGCCAAATGTCGTCCCGGGAAGCTGCCTCCAGAGCTGGACGACGAGCTTCGTGCGTTTCATCGGTTCGTTCAGCGCCAGACGCATCACTTGGCCCGGTGGCCAGGGCTACTTTTCCCATTGGCAATTGCCCAGCCGGAGGACAGCCCGGTGCGGGCTGCGGCACAGAGTCGAGAAGAGCAAGCTTTATACCCCGACGGGTTCTGGTTACGTCGACTGAATCCGCCGCCAACCGATCCGAACCCCGCGCTGTTACGAGTGCTTGAAGGACATACCGACGGGGTGAGTTCGGTGGCGTTAAGCGCCGACGGCCGCCACGCGGTCTCCGGAAGTTCCGACCGTACGCTCCGCTATTGGGACCTCCAGACGGGTGGGTGCGTGGCGCTGTTTCCGTGCGATTGTCTCATCACATGTGTAGCTCTGACGCTGAAACCGCCGTGGACGGTCTGGGCCGGGGACAAGCGCGGAAATGTCTACTTCTTCCGGATCGAAGAGCCGGTCCGTCGCAGAGGCAGCCGCAGCTAATCGAAGGAACCGGATCATGGGACATGAGCCGAGCCCCAAAGGTGATCGTCCTCCGAGCGACCAAGAGCTTCTCCAGCGCTACGCGGGCGGCGATGAAGAAGCCTTCCGTGTGTTCTGGGAGCGATATGAGCCTCGCCTTGTTCGAGTCGCCAGCAGGTACGTGGGCGCCGATTTGGCCCAGGATGCCGTCCAAAACCTGGCGATGAAGTTCGCGGAGCACCCCGAAATCTTCGATCATTCTCAGTCGTTCATGCCTTGGGCAACAACGGTACTGGCTCGCGAGTCGGTCAGCATGCTGCGTCGCGAGCGCGCTAAGAAGCGTGGGGGCGGTAAGGTACAGCAGGAACCAATTGACGGGTTGGGCGATGCCTCGGCGGGGACACAGTCACCTGACGAGATTGTAGAGCTCGAAGAATTTCGCAGAAGGCTTCGAAGAAGGCTGGCTCAATGTCTCTGGAAGCTGGAAAAGGTTGGGCGAAAGGCAATCTTGCTCCGCTGCAAGGGGATGGGCTTCATGGAACTGGCACAGAGATTGGTGGAGTTGGGTAGGTTGGGGTCGGCAAATCCCGGATCGGCGGCGAAGATAGTGAACCGGGTACTAGTACAACTCAGGCGATGCGTCGCCGAGGACAACAACGACTTCGGAGACCAATCATGAGTAACGTAGACCTAGACCTGGTCTTCTTTGATTTTGGGGAGGCGATCTCACGAGACCGCCGGCAGGCGTTGCACGGGCTGCAGCTGCTGCTCTTGGACGAGGCTACTTGCCGAGGGCGGATTGCCTTCCTGGAAGAACTGGCCACACACGCAGAAGACGAGTTCCCCCAGTTACGGGAACTGCATTCAACAGAGGACTTTGCCAAAGAAATCCGGCTCCTTGGACAGCTCGGCGCCATTCAGGCCGTCGAGGAAGGCCGCCTCGATCCAGAGCGCCTGGCTGTGCTGACCTGGGACCCTGAGGCCCTGTGGCAGGCTCACTGCGTTCTGACGGGACACAAAACGGAAGGTTCCGGGAGAGGCGGGGTTGGCGAGTCGCTGAATGAAGACCATCTCGGTGATGCGGCTTCCGAGTCTCGTCCGTCGGAGCCGAATTTCACAAGTCTCGCTCAAAGCGGTCGCCTGGATGAGTTGATAACGCGACTGAGGCCGTGGCTCCCAGTACTGCTGCAGCACGTCGGCCTGTCCGAGGGGCTGGCTGAATCCTTGCTTGGGTTTATCCAAGCCAGAACGTCCCAAATGGGTGGGCGGCGGTTTCGGGAATGCCTGTCTGAGTGGCTGGAGGAATTCGCGGAGGGACAGAAACAGGGCCAAGCGGTTCGGGCATTGCGGGCGGAGGACTGGCGGCTGATGCTTGAGCGTGGCGCCGCGTGCCGTGTGCTGGAAGAAGAACGATCCGATGAACCCGACTGGGCCGGGGATTTTCGTCGGCAGGCGCTGAGGGTCAGCGTGGCTTCTGCCCAGGACTTGCTCCACGTTGGACTGTCGAAGGGAGTTGCGCAAGAGAACGACTTGGCGGCGTTCCGTCGCGACCTGCTTCTGCAGATCGAGGCGCAGCGTGAAGAAGCCTTCCAACTATTTGAGCTTAACTGAGCCTAATCGTCCAAGAACCGAAAGGGCCGGAGGATGAGCAATTCGTTGCCGCCGACCGCTGATTTTCTCCCTTCGCCTAATGACTGGCGTCCGCCCAGAGCGGAGCTACCGGACCCGTTCTCACACATCACGCTCAAAGAACTCCGCGGCGAGGCAATGGGGCGCCATGTCTGGTCGGCGGTATCGAAGAAGATACCGGGCAAGCTCTTGATCGTTGAGTTCTTAATGGAGATGCCGCCCAGTCTGTGTACACGTAACACAGGCCGCAGTCGCTTTGCCATCGACCTGCAGCTATCCCAGTCGG
>JBDRTC010000730.1:0-7366 GCA_043824335.1 Planctomycetota bacterium
TCGTCGACGCGCTTCCCCCCGATTTTGGAGCGGAAAAGACCAAGGCATAGGGCTGGCGCCCGGCACTGGCGAGACGACCCCGCACGTGAGAACCCCGCACAACCGGAGGACGTCGTGGCCATCAGGCCAGCCCTTGGTTTCAAGCAAGTGGGCAAGACCTTGAGCAAGCTCTTCTCGCCCAATCTGGACAAGGCGTTGACGTTTCTGGACGATAAGCTGTTGCCATCGACTTCCAACGCCGTCGAACGCGGCTATCGGCGTCATCGCAATATGCAAAAGAGCATTTACCGCGTTCGCACCATGCCGCGTCTGATCGCCCGAATCGCCCTCGACATGCTTCGTGACCTCCAATCGCTCGGCCGAAGCCTCACCACCAAAACCCTCCATCAAGCCCGAGCCGGATAGCAAATGCCCGAGTTCTTTGCGACGGTCTCATTATATCGCTCTTTCTTTGGCGGTGCATACCTCGAAATCCTCGGGTTACCAACAAGCTGACGTCGGACTCGGACAACTCGTCTGTAAGCGAGGCAAGGATAAGCCCCTCCGTAAGCCGGAACCCATACCACGGGGTCTGCCATTCCACGCGAAGGCCCTCCTTCCACGCTTGTTGCGCACCGGACACGTCTCCATGCCGCTCGCGCAGGAATCCGAGCAGTGCCCAAGCAGAGGAATAGCGGGCGGACAGATTTGTATAGAGCACGTCCGAATTTGCCTTGCTCGTATAATGAATCTGCCGCTTCAAGAACACTGGGTTCTTCCGGCATGGCTTGGCGCAGCCCGCGCAAGCTCACAACTCGCACCTCCGCCGGCCAGCGGACACCAAACCTTACCTGTTCACCGGTGCCAAACGCGAATGGGTCCCAAAACTCAACCGGCGGACAGTCGCCGATCTCGACCTGCAAATGGTCTTCCATCTTCGTAGCCTTCAACCGCAGTTGGCCAGCGGCAGCGGGAGAGTCATCGATGCTCGCAGCTTGTGCAGCATGGTCGACTCCAAATCACGGGACCGAACAAGGATTCGAGGGCTCCGATTGCAGCCCCACACTGTTGACCGACATCACGCGGTACTCGTGCCTGGTCGCCGCGGTCGCCGCGGCATCCATGAATCGCATCTCCCGGAGCGGCTTTTCGGGCGTGTCGTGGTACGACATCTGCTGAAACAGGGGGCGGCCAAACCTACCCACCGGCTTCTCGGGCAGTCGGGCCAGCTCGCTGCCGTCTCGCTGGATGACGAACGCCTTGAACATCGCCATACAGCCTGTCCACGCACGATTGAACCGCTCGTGCTCCTCCTCCTTCGCGCCGGGATTGCACATCATCGGGATTGAGTAGGCCGCTTCGGGGATCTCGGGCGTGGGAATCTCCCCTTTTTCCCAGGCCGCCAGCGCCGTGCCGGAGCGGAACCAGATGGCAACAATTCGCTCCGGGTACATCGTCTGCATCAGGCTGGCCCAGAACCCGCCGCCGGAGTGGCCCCACAAGCACCATGGCGCCTTCTCCAACTCCGGGTGATTCGCTTTCACGGCGAACTCACCAATCGCCTTTAAGAAGGTCTTGTGCGAGCCGTTGCGAGGATCGCACCAGAGGCGGCAGTTCTGCTTATCCTCCTGTTGGTAGGACGGGCCGAGCAAAGCGCAATCCCACTTCTTGGCCAGGGCCTGCCAGTGCAAGTCGTAGGCGGCCGTGGCTCCGCCTTTGCACGCCCCAGGCCCGCAACCGTGCTGGTGGACGATGATGCCCCGAATCTTTGCCACTGGATCGGGAATCCAGAGCGTGTAGCTCACGCCCAGTTGCAACTCATCGGGCTTGGTCGAGGGAGGGTAGCTGACTTCCAGATATCTACCGGCGGCACTCACGGTGCCGACAGACGTCAGGGCGAGGACTACGGCAAGTCGTCCGAACAAGGTCAATCTCATGGCGGTCGTTACTCCTTGGTGCATCGGCGTCTTCCATTCATCGTCTTCATGTATCAGTATACGAGTTATCGCTTCGTGGGGAGTGGGTTTAACCTCCGGCTTCCGGTGTTCGGCCCGCATTATCGACCGATACCCCGAGTATACAGCAAGGCCAGCCCTACGCCAGCTTGCCAGCCGAGCCCCGGTCGGCGAGAATCAGGATCCGGGTGCAGTCCTTAAGAGACGTTCGACCTGCCGGGGAGGGACTCGCGATGCACAGTACCAGAGACAGGCTCGCCCGAAGGAGCTTCCTCGAAGCAGTATCCGCGGGCTTCGCGGGCGTTCTGACGGGGCCGGCCTTTGCGAGCACCGCTGCTGAGGCCGTCGAGTTGTCGGCCGAGCATCGAGAGACCGTCAATCGCCGCCGCCGGATCGTCGTGCAGTACGACCCGCAGGATTTGTTCGGCATCGATTTCGAGACCTGGATCGATTACCGGTTCCGTTACATTGATGAGCCCGGCACACAGATCGATAGCGTCTTCTGGGACATGGGCCGGCTGGGACAGGTTCTCTACCCGAGCAAGTTCCTCGACCCGCTGGTTAACGCCGATTTCCAGAAGTGGCGCAACCAGGGGATCGACGTGGTCGGCCGGCTGGTCGCGGAAACCAGGAAGCGCGGCCTCGAAGTCTTCTGGCATCACCGCGCCAGCGAGGTCGATCTAAATGTGCAAGGCACGGGCGCGGCCTGGAAAGACGAAGCGGCACCGCTCAAGCAGGCGCATCCCGATTGGGCACTGAAGACGAATTGGTGGCGGCATGGTCTGTGGAACTTTGCCGTGCCGGCGGTGCGCGAGTACACGGTGAAGGCCCTCCGTGAAGTGGCCGAGATGTACAACTTCGACGGCCTTCAGATCGATTTCGCACGGCACGTGCCCTGCCTGCCGCTTGGCCGCCAGTGGGAACTCCGTCATCACGTAACCGAACTGATGCGGATGGCGCGGCGGATGACGCTGGAGGTGGAAAGAGATCGCGGACAGCCGCTGCTTCTGGCCGCCAAGGTGCCTCGGAACCTGGAGGGCTGCCGGATCGACGGGTTCGACGTGGAGGCGTGGGCCAAGGAGAACCTCGTCGACATTCTCACGCTCGGCTCCCGGTCGGTGGACGTCGACGTCGCCGCGTTCCAACGTATCACGGCCGGCCGAAACATCAAGCTCCAGCCCTGCTTCGACGACCACCACACCACCGATGGCTACCGCTATGGGCCGATTGAGGTCCTCCGCGGCGTGTTTGCCAACTGGTGGCAGCAGGGGGCTGATAGCGTCGTGACGTTTAACTGGTCGAACGCCCCGCCGGAGGTGTGCAAGCAGTTCGAGCGGCGGCCCGGCCCGATCTCGCACCAACAAGCCTATCACGAGGTGGGCAACCTCGCGACAATGCAGTTCAAGGACAAAACGTTTATTGTGGAGCGCCGCGGCGGCTATCCATGGGCCGAAGGTTTTTTCAATCGGAACGACACGGCCCCGCTCCCGCTAAAGATCGCGCGCGGCGGCGCGGCGGCCATGCTGCGGGTGCGGATCAGCGATGATCTGAAGCAGCACGCCGACAGGGTCCATCGAGTGCTCTTGCGGGCGGTTCTCTTCGGGGCAAGCGACGAGGAAGCCGTGGAAGCGGACCTGAACGGTACATCCCTGCCAGTCTCGGCCCGGGATCCACACTGGAAAGACCCGCAGGTTTTCTCACCCAAGCCGCAGCCGGCATCGGGCGGAAGCGGGATTTACCAGGTGAATCCCCGCCAGCGGCTCTTGCGGCTGGAGTTCGCTCTCAATCCGCGTCAATGCCGGCTGGGCGAGAACCTCGTTCGCGTCCGCCTTCCCGGTCCGGCCAAGGAGAACGCCTCGGGCGAGGTCATCTTGGAGAAACTGGAGATACAAGTCCAGTACGCCGAACGTGTTTGACTTTCATCCGGCGCGCAATGGCCGTGACCGATCATCACTTCCACCTCCGTTTCTAGGACGCATTTCATTTCCCATCCACCAAAATGTAAGTATACAGACGTTCACCTTCCAGCGTGAAGCCGTGCCGAGCGATTTTCCATCGACGCTGCCCCATCAATGGCGGGGGATTTCGCGATAGCGTGCGTCGGCACGCAAGTTATCGCCTTCTGGATAACAACTCAGCAAACGCACAACCCCTTACTCTGCACGCGGTTCGGACAGAAATGCGGGAAGGGCTCAAGAGCGTTATCGTGCTGCGAGACGCACGATTCGCCCGCCGGCATTCGAACGCCACCCATTTCCGCCCTTGTCCCTCCCAAAAACTCCGTCCTCGTTGGCGTGCAAGGACTGACGTCAAGGGAGACATTTTGAGGATTGCGCGGGCGGCGCGGCTTCGCGACGTAGCCCGGAAGCAGGCTTGGGCCCGCCACCCGACCCGCGGCGAGAAGGGGCGCCGAGGGGCCCCACGGCCTCGCCAGGATTGAGCCACCTCCCCCCGGCCTCGCCGTAGGGGAAGTAAGGCAACACCCAGGAAATAGAATACCAACCCGAAGCGCAAGCGAGGGACAGCGACCTTTCGAAGCGCTCTCCCTCGCTTGCGCGTCGGGGTAGTGTTGGATCGCGACGCTGGTATTCTATTTCCTGGGAGTTGCCCAACTACCCCCTCTCCCGCTCGTTTCCATTTTCGCGCGTTAAGATAGGCAAGCCGCCTCTCTCGGACCAGGGTTGGCCGGAAACTGAATGCGCTCGTCTTGTTTAGCGAGCGGAACCAGCGGGCGCTGCTGAAGTTGCTCTTTGACGCTGCCGCCCAGACACTCTTGGAGTTCGGCCGCCAAGATTTGGCGGGGAAGATCGGCTTCACCCTGGTTCTGCACACCTGGGATCAGCAGCTTAGGGGCGACCGATCAATAACTTCCGCTCTTGCGGAGTAGTAGGCACACGCCGAGTGACGTAACGCGCGCACGGCACACGGCGTGTGCCTGCTACTGATGTCGGGAAGTTATTCTTCGGCCGCCCCTTAGACCCCACGTCCACGGCCTGATCGCCTCGGGGGCGCTTTCGGCCGATGGTTCGCGGTGGATCGCCGGCGGAGCAGTGGATCAAAGAAGGGAAGAACGCGGTCAAATGGACGAAGCTTTCCTGCCGCACTTTCAAGGATAATCAGACGCGGTTGCAGTTGTTCGCGTTGGCTTACAACCTGGCTAACTTCTTGCGCCGCCTGTCGCTGGGTGCTAACGCGTAGGAGCATGAGGAGGCCGAAACAGTGGATGCGAGGGGAGGTCTGCGCACTACGAGCGTCGAAGCCTGACTAAGAAGCTGTAGGGCCGTGATTCCGGTGATAGGAACCCAAGAACTCGGCCCGCAGTCAAGAAAATGCGAAGAATTTCCCACGCGCCAGACACGGGAAGGGGGGCGCATGCTGTTACAATAGGCGACATTCCGACGCCTGGAGCGGTTCCAAGTACATCCGAATGGGAAATTTCGGCTCAGATGCTGGCAAGCAAGAAGGAGATCACTCCTGAGTAAGGTTTATCAAAAATGCTGTCGCGCGATTTCGCCATGGAACGTTCTGCGGCAAGGCACTGTGGCCAGCGTCCGCCGGCCTGCATACCTCCTTGTCATCGCTTGCCTGTCGGGTTGTATCGATTACGCTCTCGCCGCCGAAAGCGGCGCCGTGTCGCTCCGTGTGCTGCAGCCGGTGTATCGCCATTCGATCTATGCGACCCAGGCTGAGCAATCGATTGTGGTGCGAGTGGAGTTGTCGGAAACGATGCGATCTGAAGTCGTTGAACTGCGTGGCCGCTTGCTCGATGCGCAAGGCGGCGAACTGGCCACTACCAAGCCAGGGTTGAAACCGGTGGATGACGTGCGGTTCGATGCGGACTCGCTGCCGGTGGGCGACTATTCGGTCGAGGTGCGAACGATCGGGCCGGATGACAACGAACTGGCGGCAGCGAAAACGGCAATTCACAAGCTGCCACCGTCGCCCGGCAGCGAGGTGCGGATCGACGAACATCGCAATATCGTCATCGACGGAAAGCCATCGCTGCAAATCGGTTGGTACGGCGCGGTGCGGCTTGACGATCCGCGCCCGGACGTTCTCGCGCTGCAAAACATTCAGACGCCCAGCGTGATTACCCACCCGGACAAGATGCCGGTCGCGAAGTTGTACCGCGAGCACGGGATTCGCACGATGGTGAACTTGGAGCCGGCCCGATTGCTGCGTCTATACTACGGATCCACGCGGCTTGAAACTGCCCACCGTGACGCAGATCGACGCGGAGATCGTGAAGTTCGAAATCGACTCGGCCCGGCCCGGCAATCTGCTGCATGCCAGCCGAGGCGTGAAGGCGAGGGCGTCGCGGGGAACGATCCCCTGGTTCGCCCAGATTTTCTACTACGCGATCAACGGCATTACCGACGACGAGGGCTGGCATGTGACGCACGCCGAGTTGCCGCAGTGGATCGAATTTGCCTTGCCCGCAGAAAAACCGCTTCGCCGCGTCGTCCTGCATACTCCGAATCTGCGCGACTTCGACTTGCAGTTTCGCGCCGTGGATGGTTCGGTCCAGCAGGCCGAGGTGCGCGGCAACACGCTGGACGTGACCGAGCATATTTTGGCGGAGCCGGTCGCGACACTGAAACTGCGACTGGTGGCACGAGCCCTGCGCGCAAGCGCGGACCCGCCGCGGGCCATGGTTCGTGAAATCGAGGCGTACGCCGATGCCGGTCCGCGTTCCGGCGAGCCCTTGGCGTTGGCTCGCATCGAGGCGCCGGTCGAACCGGTCGTCGATACCGCGGTGGCGATGTTGCAAGCTCCGCCGTTGTGGCGAGACGATTTCTCGACATTCCAACACAAGCCGAAGCACTACGCAGGTGATCCCGATGCGTGGGTGCTGAATCCTGCGGATTTCGTCGCGAAGTACGACGCTAAGAACCGACGACTCATGTGCACGGCGACCAGTCCCGCCGGCTATGCGTCCATGAGCCGCCTGCTGCCGTACTCGCCCGAGCATCGTTTTCTTCAGATCTCGGTGCCGCAGATCCAAGGCGATGGCTATCAGTGGCTGAGCGTCAGTTTCGGCGATCCGTCCGGCAAGACGGCGTCTCGTTCCGCGGTGCACACCATCAAGCCGGGCCGCTACACCGTGGACACGCACGCGTTGAACGACATTTTCCGTGCGGGCGAACAGCGGCAGGTGCTGCTGAACATCTACGTGATGAAGGGTATTGACTATGCCCTGGCGGACTTGAACCTCTCGGCGCAACCCACGGACGGGCTGGCCATCACCCTGGCCGACGGATCGCCACTGCCGCGAACGCTGAAGACGGGAGATGCACTCCTCTTTCGTCTGTTCCTCGAACAACCGGCGATTGATGCGATCGTCGAATTGTTTCGCGATTCCTGGTACGGCCCCGTGCGGATCAACGGCGAGCCTTACGTGCAATTGCTCCAGTCCGGAAAAGAGAAAGACG
>JBDRTC010000731.1:0-4058 GCA_043824335.1 Planctomycetota bacterium
CTCGCCGGCCTGGTGGGGACTGGCAACCGATCGGGCCGGCCGGATCGTAGCCACGTTACAGGACGGCCGAGTGCTCTGTTTCGCGTCGGCCGATTGAGTGATGGGACTTAGGATCGCGTGGAGAACAACTTCCCGGTTCGGACATTTTACCGTTTAGCTGCCGCCGGCACGGCAGCTTTGTATCAGCGGGGCCAATCGGCGGCATGCCGCCGTGCCGGCGGCAGCTAAACGAGACCGCCGGCACGCGATGCTGGAGAAGGAGAACCGTTGTGAGAACGCGCATGATTACACGCCGCCGCTTTTTGAGAAGCACCGCCGGGGCGATCGCAGGGCCCTATCTGATTACTTCCACGGCCCTCGGTAGTGAGGGCCGGCCACCGGCCAGCGAGCGGATCGTCATGGGCGCCATCGGAATGGGCCCTCGCGGCATCCACGTGATGGAGTCGTTCCTGGCGAATCGGGAGGCGCAAGTGGTCGCCGTCTGCGACGTCCAGGCCGGCCGGCGCGAGGGCGGCCAGGCAACCGTGAACGGGAAGTACGGCAACCAGGACTGCAAGGCCTACCGCGATTTTCGCGACATTCTCGCCCGCCGGGACATCGACGCCGTGCTGATCGCCACCGGTGACCGCTGGCACGCGCTGGCCTCGATCATGGCGGCGAAGGCCGGCAAGGACGTCTACTGTGAAAAACCCATGTCGCTCACAATCGCCGAGAGCCGTGCGGTGGCCGACACGATGCGCCGTCACGCCCGCGTGTACCAAGGCGGCACGCAGCGGCGCACGGAGCCGCGGTTCGCCTACGCCGCCGAGGTCGCCCGCACCGGCAAGCTGGGGCGCCTCGATACCGTCTATGCCTACACGCCCGGCTTCGTGCGCAACATCGGGGCTTTCCAGGCGCGGCCGCCGGAGCCCGAGCCTTCCCGGGAGGTCGTCGATTGGGACCTGTGGCTGGGACCCACCGCGTGGCGGCCCTACAATTCCGGTTACATTGGGGGCCTGGGTGGCTGGAGCCACGTTCCCGATCTCGGCGGCGGAGGGATCACCGATTGGGGAACGCACCAGGCCGATCTTGCCCAGTACGCCAACGACGCGGAGATGATTTCGCCGGTCGAGTACGAGCAGATAAGCCCCGGCGAGGTGGCGGCCAAGTACCCGAACGGGGTCAGGCTCGTCTTCCACGAGGGACTTCCGGCCGGCACGTGCCTGATGGCCCGGTTCGAGGGGACCGAAGGCTGGATCACCGTCGACGACAACCTGGGAATGGAGGCTGACCCGCCGTCGGTGCTGGGCCCCTACAAGGCCAGGCAAAGGGGGACCTATGAACGACCGACCAACCACATCCAGAATTTCCTGGAGTGCATCGGGACGCGCAAGCAGCCGATCTGTAACGCCGAGGTGGCCCACCGCGCCACCACGGCATGCCACGCCGCTAACATCTGCCTCTGCCTCGGCCGGCCGCTCAGGTGGGACCCGGCCCGGGAAGCGTTCGTCGGCGACGACCTGGCCAACCGGATGCGCAGTCGCGCCCTGCGCGAACCGTGGCGGCTGTGACAGCCCGTTGAGAAAGTAGTGAGGTGACCCTGGCTTTTAGTCATCCAGCCGCCTTGCGCCAGAACCTCCGCGGCATCCCGCCTCGAACGCTTGAGGACACGGCCAGATGAGGGTAGGCTGTAAGCTTCGACCAGATCCCGATTCCCGGCAAACGGTAGTTGGGGTAGAATGAGAAGTTGGCACAGGAATGAAGAGTGCCTGAATCCCTGAAAGACCGAAGAGAGCGGATCAAGCGGGAACTTCTTGCCGTCCGGGGTGGCAAGTGCCGCGAGTGCGGTTATTCCACGTCTGTATCGGCTCTCTGCTTCCACCACCGGAATCCAGACGAGAAAGAATTCAACATCAGTGGTGTCCGGCTCACCCGGATCTCACGGGCGAAACTCGAAGCCGAAGTTGCAAAGTGCGATGTGTACTGTCTGAACTGTCATTCAGAACTGCATGACAGAGAAGGATGGGTGCATGAAAATGGGAAACGAACACCCAAATGAACGGATGTGCCAACATCCGGCTGCACACTATTTCCCACCGCGCGAGCGCGACGGGAAAAGTGTGCGCCAAGCGTTCGGGGACCAAATTACGATACACGAATTCTCACCCTTTACCTCCGAGGCTAACCATGCCCGCAACACAATTTGACAGGGACTCGATGGCGAATTGGTACGCCAAGCAACATCTAAAGACCGACCCGGGGATTCGCTCAGTTTACTACCTGCCGACCAATGCTCCCGATCGAGAAATTCGATTTGTCGAAGTTAACGAATTGGTCGCCGACAGGAACGACAACGCACTTGAAGCAGTCGATTTTGGCGTGGATACCGGAATGGAATCTGAACACAAATTATTTGTACTGGATGTCACGCCCGGCCAATGGGATCGGATCAGCGAATCTTCGTTGGCTTTGCCGCCGGGTTGGTCGTTAGATGGCGCTGTTCCTTTTAGCTAAGAATGGAATGAACAACTACCAACAATGCTGGTGGGAACAGGCACGATCAGATCATGCGGTGCTGGTTGTGCTTCGGCGTCAAGGTGCCGCTCCGTGCCACCAACTTCACTACCTGCAAATGGTCACTGAAAAACTCAGCAAGGCTTATTTCTGGCGGTCAGGTGCTCCACGCAAGAAAAGCCACGCCGGTTTCGGCCTGTTTATGCGGCTTCTACTACAGGTCCCGCAAGCCCAACGTCAACGAATCGCTCACACCTTCGCATTCGGACGATTTGAAGATTTTCAAAACTGGACCCGCGTGGCGTTACCGTTGGTTTACGCATTGGAGCGATTGGCCCCCGCCCTCGCAAACGATGGCCCAAATCCGGAGTATCCTTGGCCGCACAATTCACCGCAAAACGTACCAGCGACATTTGACTTTGATGTGTGGCGCCAGCTTAAGGACACTGGACGCGGTCGCCAGCTTATTCAGGTGATAAAGGCCGCAGTGGAACAATTCCCCGTTTACGGTTGATCGGGCGGAAAGGGGGTCAGAACTATTTCTGCAACAATTGCGGGGCGGAAAAGGGGGGCGGAAAAGGGGGCAGAACTATTTCTGCAACAATTGCGTGCTGAAGCATCGCTTACGTGCCGAAAAATAGTTCTGACCCCTTTGTCGTGCTCCTTTGTCGTGCTTTGTCGTGCAAGACGGAGAGCGGGTGAGATTCTGGGCAGCAGTTCCGGAGCTCGGCGGCCGCTACTTGCGCGTCGTCACGCTCGCGGACGAACGGACGATCCACAACGCGTTTCCTGACCGGGGATTCAAGCCATGAGAATTGAGTATTTTCCAGACACCGACAGCCTCTACATCGACCTTGCCGAGCGCCCGGGTGCTGACACCCGAGAGATCGGAGAGGGCATCGTTCTGGATATCGACGAGCACGGGCATCCCGTCGGGATCGACATCGATCAGGCTTCCAAGCATCTCGACCTTCGGAAGCTGAATTTGAAGAGGATTCCTTTTGAGGTGGAACAAACCACAGGATGACAGGCCCGAACACATCGCTCGACCGAGTGGGCTATCGCCGGTCGCTCAGCTTGGTCGTTCGGCGATCGCAAAGACGCGCTTCGCGTCGTTGGCGGTGATGCGGCATGAGACTTCGCCGCAAGATCGCCGAATGTCCTATGCATCTACGCTTCGTCGGGCAAGGCGTCGAACATCGTCGTCGAGAAGGACTGATCAACTCCGCGCAGTCCGCCGTTGGCACCAGCGGCAGAAGAAAGTCGAGCGCCCGCCCTGGACGAGGCGAACGATCCGGCTGCCGACGATTCCCGCGATTCCCCGCCGCATCGTCTCGACTTCAGGAAGCTCGGGCATGCTTCGATCTCTCTTGGGCGGGTTTTGCGTCAAACGGCGCTGAGGCCGACGTTCCGTCGGCCGCTAAACGGGTTGGATCACGGGCGGACTGGAGCAACTGAGCGGCGGAGGGCACGCGCCGCACCGCCACGTCGATGACGAAGATCACGAGTGCCGAGCTGAGAAAATACGGCCAGAGGAGAATCGTTTGAAGGACCGTCCTTTCCGA
>JBDRTC010000732.1:0-2425 GCA_043824335.1 Planctomycetota bacterium
TGCTTGCGATGCTGGTCGATCCCAAGGTACAACATCTCTCGGTCCTCCTGTTTGTGCTATTGGTGAGTAACAAAAACCACTACACCGTGTATAGCACCAGGAGGACCGCTCTTTCATAGAATCAGAACTTCCCAATGCGAGTGCCATCGACGCCCCGGCAGGCAAGCTCCATCCTGCTTTGCTGTTCAGGAGCCGAAATGTCCTATGCCATGCACCAAAAGCCATAGGCCAATCGAAACAACGACGAGAATCACCGCATACCGTCGCCAGTGAGCCATCGAAGCCGGGCCACCCTCGGCTGTAAGTCCATAGAGATACCGGATATCCACGTATCTGGCAGCGAGAAGGCAACCAACGGTTATCCAGTAGACTGCGTCGGCCGCAGTGAGGAAGCCGGAGCGATTCTGCGCAATGGAGAGGGCGCAGATCGCCAGAATCGCATTGCCGACCAGCATCCAGAAAAGGCGAAAGAAGCAGCCTGCTGGAGGATCGTACTTGTGGTCCTCGTATTTCTGGTTTTCCATGGCTCTCTCCTGAATCGCTTTGTGCCTTCCAGGATGGCGGCCCGACTGTAGTTACAGAATTCCTTACTGAGGCAACAGGCGCAAGGCATAGCCCGGCCTCGACTCGGGGTCGAACCACCGATTCCAATCCGGGTCTGCACTCAAGAGCTTAGTGCCTCCGTCGACATTCTCAGAAATGATCCAAATCGACTTCGGCAGCCAGGCATCGGGCCCATCATTAATTCGCAGCCGGATCTCTTGGATCTGTGTATCATCAACATACTCCGTTTCGGACAAGACCAACTCGTGGCAACCCGTCTGCCCACACTCTCGATCATTCTGATTCGGATCGCCAATATCGGCCCACATGCGATTTCCGTTCCGCGACACTATCTCTAGGCGAACCCCGGCGTGTGTGCCGGCGAAGCTCTCTGTTGATGTCACAGTTAACAACCAGAGACGCTTGATCTTGGCCATATCGTGTTCTCCGAACCCGGGGTGAACCTCTCGTATTGTGCGCGTTCAGCTTGCTGCAAACGGGCCTTCGACACTCATCTGCTTCCCTGAAACCGCTTTGTAGACTCTCAACGCATCCAGGGCGCGCTCCAGACTGCCGTTACAGCAAGCGACAAGGTCGTCCGCGGCGGCGAAAACAGCGTCGTAATCGAGTGCCTCACCGTCTCGGTCCAGTATCCGCTCAACCATCGACCGGGCATAATCGCTGATTTCAAGACCGTGCTCCTCGAACTGTCGCAAGAACGCAGCCACGGTGGTAGTCTCGCGCTCTTCCGCAGACAGTAGGTCAAGAAGATTCCTGAGTGCGGCGCTTGTTGCCCGCCGGTAGCGTTTCTCGGGCATAACCAGCTCCTCTCTCTAATCGAGCTCAAGCCGCGAAGCACATTGCACACAAAGGATGGTGTACGGGATCGCGTTGAGCCGAGCCTTGGGGATCTTGCTTTCGCATTTTTCGCACACGCCGTACGTGCCATCTTCCATCCGTTCTAACGCTTCCTCGATCTGATCGAGAGTCTGGTCCTTACTTTCCATCAAACTCAACGTGAACTCCCGCTCGAAGTTGTCGGTGCCGATGTCCGCCATGTGAATCGGCATAGCGGACAAACCCCCGTTGGTTTCGCTGAGGGTCTTTTCCAGTACGGCATCGGCCATCTGGTCTACATCGCCTCGGAGTCGCGATCGCAAGGCGAGGATTCGTCTTTTGTACAGCTTTATGTCTGCGCGTTTCATCGCGTTTTCTCCGGACTGGGCTTTTTCTCGCGACTTCCCGAACGACTCTGTTGGAATATGTTCTCTCCCTTCCGAACGCATGCGGCCAAACGGGTCATACGTCGAAAAGCCCCTGCAAATGGAACGGCTCAGACACGGGCGAAGCCAGCTAAGAGTTGGCCCCCCCACCAATTGGCGAGAGACCCGTGAGCCAGCGAGGACAGCGCACGATGCGCCGTTGGAGAGAGAATCAGAGGTGAAGCCTACAAAGCAGGGCGCACCGTTCAGCCGCGGAAAGAGGAATAGTCGTGGTCACCGTGCCAACGGCAAGAGGTTGCCTGAAGACCTGGCAGGGGCCGACACTCAGGAAGCCGTCCAAGAGCGACGGGACCGGCTGCCGGACGGTCCGCCCGCGGGCTTTAGGCTGACGCTGTACTGTGGGGGCTGATGGGATGTTTTGGCTGTTTGAACAAGGTAAGCAGCCCCGACCGCGCCGGTCGGCCACTTGAAGTGATTTATGGCAGCAGGACTGCTTCTCCGCAGGTGCCCTGGCGCAAAGTGTTTCGATTTGCTGCGCACAACTCCACGTCCCGGCGATTTGATCCGGCTGCTCGCCCGCAACACGCGGTAGTGGGTTTCCCTTTGCGCAACAAAACGAAAATCCCGGCAACGCTAGTGCCGCTGCCAGCACGGCTGCC
>JBDRTC010000733.1:0-14411 GCA_043824335.1 Planctomycetota bacterium
GTGAAGTCAGACAGTCGAAGTAGGCAGTAGGCAGTAGGCAGCGGGCAGTAGGCAAAGGGGCGAGAAACCTCGGCCACACACTCCGCATTCATCATTCATCATTCCGCATTCATCATTCACTTTCCCCATGCTTGCCAAAGAAATCAAACGCGGAAGCGTCGTCAGCTTTAACGACGCGCCTTGTCTGATCGAGAGTATTTCCGTGCAGTCGCCGTCGGCGCGGGGCGCCAGCACGTTCTACAAGTTTCGGGCGAGGAACCTGATCACCAAGCAGAAAGTCGACATCACGCTGCGGGGCGGCGAGTCGCTCGACGAGGCCGACTTCCGCCGCCGGCAGGTCCAGTACATGTACACCGACGCCACGCACCTCCACTTCCTCGATTCGGTCGACTACAACCAGTACGCACTGGCCAAAGAAGACCTCGCCGAAGAGAGCCAGTACCTGACCGAGGAGCTGGAAGGCGTCCAGGCGCTGATCCACAACGACGAGTGCGTGGGCATCCAATTGCCCCTGACGGTCGAGCTCCGCGTCGTCGAGTGCGATCCGGGCGTGAAGGGCGATTCGGCCACTTCGCGCACCAAGCCGGCCACGCTCGAAACCGGGCTGGTGATCCAAGTGCCCGAGTACCTCAGCCAGGGCGTGACCGTCAAAGTCGACACCCGCACCGGCCAGTACCTCTCGCGGGCCTGACCGCGGCGACTGCCGGTCACACCGCCTACGGCTCCGTCTTCTCGACCCGGCTCAGCGCGTGCCCCTTGGCAAAACGGGTGCGGATCTCGTCGCCGGGCGAAAGTTCGTGGGAGGCGCGGATCAATTGGCCGTCGGCGACCCGTTCGGTCAGGCTGTAGCCGCGGCCGAGGACGGCAAGCGGGCTAAGCGAGTCCAATCGGGCGGCCATCGAGTCGGCGTGCTGCCGGGCGAGTCGGACGCGATGCGCGATCGCCCGCTCCCCGCGCGCGGCGAGCTCGTCCAAACGGCGCTCCTGCCCGCGCAGCCGCTCGAACGGTCGCCGGAAGACGGATCGGGCGGCCAGGCCGTCCAGCCGCGATCGGGCCGCCGAGGTCCGCGCTCGCAACGCGGCCGACAGACGCTGGTGGCACTGCCTGAGCCCGGCGGCGATCTCGCCCGCGTCGGGCACGATCCGCTCGGCCGCCTCGCTGGGCGTTAGCGCCCGAACGTCGGCCACCAGGTCGGAAAGCGTGACGTCGACCTCGTGGCCCACGGCCGAAACCACCGGCACGACGGAGGCAAAAATCGCCCGGACGACCACCTCTTCGTTAAACGCCCAAAGGTCCTCCAGGCTGCCGCCGCCGCGGGTAACGACGAGGCAATCGACCGGCTCCCGGAGCCGATTGACCAGCCGGATCGCCGCGGCAATCTCCTCGGCGGCCCCCTCGCCCTGCACTCGCGTCGGCACCACCATCACCCGGGCCACCGGCCAGCGTCGGCCGAGGATGTGGAGGAAATCCTGGATCGCCGCTCCGGTGGGGCTGGTGACCACCGCGATCCGCTCGACAAACCGGGGGAGCGGCCGCTTCCGTTCGGGGTCAAAGAGCCCCTCCCGGGCGAGCTTGTCGTGAAGCTGCCGAAAGGCCAGCTCCAGCGCCCCGATCCCCTTCGGCTGGATCTGGTCGACGATCAACTGGTACTTGCCTTGAGGCGGGTACACGCCCAGACGCCCGCGGCAGATCACTTCCAGCCCGTCGTGAAGATCGAACCGCACCCGGCGGGCCGTGTTCCGCCAGAGGACGGCCGACAGTTGGGCCTGGTCGTCTTTGAGCGTCAGGTAGCAGTGGCCTGAGCGCGGCCGGGCGAGATTAGAAACCTCCCCCGCGACCCAGACGTCGGAAAACGTGTTTTCGAGCAGGCCCTTGATCCGAGCGGTTATCTCCGAGACGGAGAGGACCCGCTGTTGGCTCTTGTCGTCGGGGAAAAGATCGTGCTCGATCATGAATTCCGGTTCCCGGCCCACTGCAGGCATTATACGGCTTTTCGATGCCTTGGTAGCTCCGCGACGACGGAAGCGTCGGCCAGACGGGGCCGGGAGATTGCCTGCGATCGATCGACGCGGCGAGAGGACCGCCGCGAGGGGCCGGGCCGAACGGGCCGTTCGTCGATCTTTCGCGTTCCCGATTCGGCCCAGGTTTCCGCCTCGAGCGTCAGGCGGTTGAGCACGATCTCCAGCTTCTCCCGGAAGTATTCCAGGCCCTCCCGGTCGAGATTGGGCGGCACGTGGATCTCGCCACTGACCACCGAGCGGGCCCGGGAGCCGGGCCGGGGGATGGCAAACCGGTCCCAAGTCGATACCCGCCAAGGACGCGCGTAGCCAAATCCCAGCAATCCCAAGGGGAGGCCCAGCTTCGAGGCGAGGTAGACGGGACCCAGGGCCATCCGGCGCCGCGGTCCGCGCGGTCCGTCGGGCGTGATGGCCAGGTGCATCTTCCGGCTCTTGCGCAACAACTCGCGGATGGCCGCCACGCCGCCGCGTCGGGTCGATCCGCGGACCGTTTCAAACCCCATGTGACGTGCGGCGTGGGAAAGGACCTCGGCATCGCGGTGCCGGCTCAACAGCATCGCCAAGTTGCAGTGCCCTCGCAAGAAAAAAGGCAACAGGATGTATTCGTGCCAGAAGAGAAAGATCTTCTGGCCGCGGCATTCGGGCAGGGCGGGGTCGATCGCCGGGTCGTAGTAGGCGACCTTGCAGTCTAACGTGCTCATCCAGGAGCGGACGAGAGCCGTTCCCAGGAGCCCGCCCAGGGCATTGAGAAAGGAACTGGTGGTTTTTATCTTGGTGGCCTCCTTGCCCAGGGATGATGACCCTCGTGCCAAGCCGCAAGCGGGATGGTTACCGCCCGTTCCCGCTCCAGTCGCCGGAAAACACTTCCACGGCGGGGCCGGTCATGTAGGCGTGGTTGTCGTCGGCCCACTGCAACTCCAGGTCGCCCCCGGGGAGGTGCGCGATCAGTTTGCGCCCGGTTCGGCCGGTGAGCACGCCAGCCACGCAGACGGCGGTGGCTCCCGTGCCGCAGGCCAATGTCTCGCCGGAGCCCCGCTCCCACACCCGCACTCGGACCTCGGTCGGTGAGAGCACCTCGACGAACTCGGCGTTCGTACGCTTGGGGAAATGGGGATCGGCCTCGATCTTCGGGCCGATCTGGAGCACCCAGTGGTCGGTCAGTTGGTCGACGAACGTGATCGTGTGCGGGTTGCCCATGGAAACGCAGGTGACTTCAAGCGTTTTGCCGGCGATTTCCAGCTCAGCCCCGACAACCGGGCTGCCCTCCACGGCCGGGTTACCGGGCAGAGTGGTCGGGATCCTGGCGGGTTCGAGGATTGGCTCCCCCATGTCGACGCGGACCCGTCGCGCGCGGCCGCGGTCGATTTCCAGGTCCAGCGAGAGCACCCCGGCGCCCGTCTCCACCCGCATGGACTCGTTGCGGCAGATCCCGTGGTCGTAAACGTACTTGGCTACGCAGCGGATGCCGTTTCCGCACATTTCGGCCTCGGAGCCGTCGGCGTTGAACATCCACATTCGAGCGTCGGCCACTTGGGAGGGGAGGATGAGGATCAGCCCGTCGCTGCCGATGCCGAAATGGCGATCGGAGACTCGCCGGGCCAACTCGGCCGGGTCCCCAGGCGGCGGGTGCTGGAAGCAGTCGAGGTAGACGTAGTCGTTGCCTGCCCCGTGCATTTTGGTGAATCGCATCGCTCGATCTCCGCCAGCCCACACCAGCGAACAGGGGATTGTAGGGGATCGGCCGGCGCCGGGCAACCGTGGTTCGGCCCGGTATGGCCCCCAATTGCCGGGGGGAACTGCCGGTCTACATGGGGGGGCTCAGCCGCTGAGATCGAGAAGGTTCCCGGCCTGCCCGGTGGCGTCTTTGCTGGTTCGATCTTCGGGCGCGTGGGGGTCTTGTTGCGACGAATCGGCGGCTTGGCCCTCCCACAGGCGACGGCCGTCGGCGTCGCGCTCCGAGGTTTCGTGGTCTTCCCCGTCGGCCTCGCCGATCCCGGCGGCACTCTCGGCCTTCTGGTCGGCCTGGACTCGCCGCTGTTGACCGCCGGCGTCTTGCTGCGCCTTTTCGACGTCCGAGCCCTTGGCCTGCGCCAGCGGCGAGCCCGCCGCGCTAGCCGTGATTCCTCCTAACGGACCCAAGCTCATGAGAAATCTCCCCTTGGTTGGGACAAGAACGACCTGAGATTCTCCTGATGTAACATTCAAGCCGTTTGAAGCCACACTACGAGATCCGCGCGCAACCTCGGTCCCAAGCTCTGCTTGGGACCGCACTTGCGGCCAACTCCCGTCTCGCCGACTCGCTCACGGGGGCAAAGCAATGCTGCGAGGAGGGAGTGTTCCCAAGCGGAGCTTGGGAACAAGTCACTCGCTTTGCTCTTCTATATGCCTGAAGTATGACCTCCCGAACAAAGTTTAGCTTATCCGGACGAGCCGCTTGTTGCACAAATTACCTCGCCCTCGGCGCTGTCTGGGGCCCGTTTAGAATGCGTTGGCCTGCCTGGGGAAAAAGGGGCGGGGCGCCCGTGGTTCGTTGTACCTCTTCCTGCAAGTTCCGCAAGGCGTCCTGGACGCCGGGGAACGGCTCGCGGTATTGGATCGGGTTCTCCAGCGTTCCCCCGACGTGAATCACCATGATCTCCTCGCTGGCCCTGCCCAATAGCTCGCGGAAGACCGGGAGCTGCCATTCTCGGCGTCCCGGGATGGCCCGGAAGGTCAGGCGGATGGAGTGATCGAAATCCAAGAGGCCGCTCCCCTCCAGGCCGAAGGCGTCGCCGTCGAAGTTGATGTCGGTGAGGTAGATGTGGCCGCCATGGATTTTGAAGTTGACGTCGCTGGTGCTGAACGCGGTCCGGTCGGGCTCGCGGACGCTGAGGATCTTGAGTAGCGCGATCATCAGCGGAAGCTCATAGATATCCGCGTGGCGAAGCTCGACCTTGCCGAACCCTCCCAGCCCGTTGAGGCTCCTCCCCTTTCCCTCAAAACGAGCCCAGCCCGAGATCTTTCCGCCAAGGTGCTGACGTCCGGTGACCAACTCCTGGGCCAGCGAGCTGAGGTCGCCATCGGTCAGCGTAACGTGCAATTGGTACTGCGGTCCGGAACCGAGTGCGACCCAGCCGTTCCCGCGGACGGTCGCTCCGAACAGCTCAGCGGTGATTGTGCGTACGGGCTGGTTCGGCTGGGGCTTGACCGAGGAGCCGAGCAGCACGCGGTCGTCGTCGATTTGGATCGGCCCCAAGACTTGCGTGAACTGGACGCCATTGTAGGTGAGCGCGTCGATGTCCAGCTCGCCACCGGAGTGGAACCGTTGGCCGTCGTACCAGCCGGCCAGCTTCACGCCGCCGTTGAGGTTTTCGAGCTTCACGCCGACGTCGACGGTCCCCTGGTTGAACAGGAGCTCCAGGTCCCATTGAGAGGTCACCGTGTTGGGTGCTCGCCCATTGTGGGCCATTTGAAGCGTGCCCTGGAGATTGAGCGGGCCGCTCGGCTTTAGCTCCTTGACGGCCTCCTTCAACTGGCCGGGCAGGGCCGCGATCAACTCGTGATTGGGGAGGAGCCGATCGACCGAAAGATCCCCGAGGTGCAGGCGCCAGCTCCCGTCCGGCAGGAAGTCGCAGACGACGGCCGCCCGCATTTTGGTCTGGTGGTGAACCGCTTCGATTCGTTTCACCGAGGTCACGCGGGAGCGGAGCCCGTCGTAAACCAGGACGCCTTTGAGGTTTTCCATCCGGTAGGGAAACCACACGGGCTCGATCGACGTCGTGTCCTCGTGCAGGTAGGCTTCCACACTCGTCAACTTCGATTTTTCCTCCTGGGGCAAACGCTGGAGCGTGGCCTGCAAATCGACCGTCCCCCGAAGCCCGAGGTCGTTCCACAACCGCTCTATGTCGGGACGCCCCAGGGCATCGCGCAGCTCTTCTTCCAGGGCGACGTTTGAGCCGGTGAATCGCAGCTCCCAGCCGTTTCCTTGCGGCGTAACGTCGAGTTCGCCCTCGCAACGAATCCGGCCCGTGTCGTTGGTTCCTGCCAGGTCGGTGAAGGTCCAGCGATCGTCGTCCCTTTCCAGGGTCCCGTGGATATTGGCCAGCGGGTAGGGGAAGTGATCGTATCGTATCGAGCAGTTGTTCAGGGTGACGTGGAGCCGCTTGTGCGAGGGCTCGCCCGGCCGGTCGCGGTAGACGCGGGAGAAGCAGTTGATCGTGCCTCGGGCGTTGAAATCAGCGATCGTTTCGCGGCTCTTTTCCGGAAGTGCCCGGAGCAGCTTCTCGTCCAACGGCAGGTTCTCGGCGGTCACCTCGAAAGAGAACGCTGATCCCGGGGCGGGATTCACGACGGTGCCGACCACCTGCGCCGGCCCGCTGCCGCTGTCGCCCAGCAAATCAACCCTCACCACGTCGTCCTTCCACACGATCGACCCCCGGGCGTGCTCTATCGGGTAGGGGAACTTGTGGTAGGTGAACGAGGCGTCGAGGCACTCGACGGTCAGCTCGGGCGTCCAGTTGCGGCCGTCGTAGCCGAGCTTCACGTCGGCGTGGATCGTACCGGCGGGGAGGAATTTGTCCCACTCCGGGCGGAGCGTGTCGGGAAGGATCTCTCTTGATCGTCGGTCCAGCTCCAGGTTGCGGACCTTCGCCTCCAGCCGCCGGAGGCCGTTTAAGTCGAACCCTTCCATCCGAAGCAGCTTGACCTCAAACGTCGACCGGCCGCTTGTCGCCGATAGGTCCTCGATCAAAAGCCCCTCGTTGCGGGCTCGGAACGTGGCCTTCAGGTTGGCCAACGGGCGGGGCAACCGGGGATCGTCGATTTGTCCCTCGGTCAACTGTCCGGCCAGATCGAAGCGGATCGATGGCTTCGGAGAGGGATGAGGGGTGAGAGGAGAGGTGTGAGAGGCGAGGGATGAGGTGTGAGAGGCGACGGGCGCGGGGTGAGGGACGAGGGGCGAGGGGCGAGGGGCGATTGCTTGGGTCTCGCCTTGCACCCCCGGCCCCTCGCTGCCAATGCGGAAGCCGAGGTTGACCAGCCCCCGCAGCGAACCCGGCAGGGAGAATTTTGCCGCCACCTCGGGCGGTAGCGCCAGCGACATCTCGGGTGAGATCTCCAGCCCTTCGACCGACCCGCCCACGGTCCACGCGGGTTGGTCCGGGTCGAAAAGCCCTTCCAACTGCACGCGCCCGAGGAAGTCGCCCTCTAACGTCCCTTGAAGTTTTCGGGTCTTCGGGCCGAAGCCGGGCTCCGGGCAGTCGGGCCAGGGGCTCACTTCGATGTTCACGTCTCGGAGGGAAAGGCCGCTGGGTGGGTTTCCAAGCGCGTCGAAGATCTCGACCGCCCCGTTCTCCACCAGCACCGAGGGAGGAGGCAATTCAGACTCGGGCAGGCGCAGCAGCTTCTCGACGTTCCAACTCCCGTCGGCGAGGCGGGCGGCGCGGAGGATGGGCCGACGCAACACGACCCGGCGAATCCGCGGCTTACCCGAAAGCAACTCGTTCAGATCGGCCCGGCAGGAGAGGAACACCTCCTCCACGTGCAACAGTTCGGTGGGAAGCCCACTTGCCGTGGGCTCGAGGATCGACACCCCGCGAATCCTGATCCCTCGTCCTTCCACCAGTTCCGCGGAGCGGACGCTCACCTTCAGATCGCCGTAGTGCCGGGCCAACTGCTCCTGAACCCGGCGGCAAACCTCCTCGTCCACCCGCCCGTACAAGAGCGCGAGCGCCACCAGCAGCCCTGCCGCACATAGCAGCAGGGACCACTTGAAGACGGACCAGCAAAAGTTGACAAAACTCTCGACGATGGGAAAGAACCCTCCATGGCTTCCCGTAGCGTGCGTGAAACGCACCGCAACTTACCGGCTCCTCTTTTCCGGGCTGGTGCGTTTCACGCACCCTACGGGTCGTTCTCTTCGCTTCCTCCTCCTCGCAACACGATCGCTCCCGCGGCCAGGATCATCAGCGTCAGCATGGCCGGCTGGCGGTAGCGGATGGAACTGACGAACACCACGTGCAACAGGGTGAAGTAAACCGCCGGCAACCAACACAATACGTAAGGCCAGCCCCGATGGATCGTCTTCCAGGCGCCGAGGACCGCAAGAACCATCACCGGCACGTAGGTCAATAGAACGGCCAGGCGGAGGTGCCATGCGGAAAAGGCGGCCTCGTTGGGCCAGAAGTTCCAGGTCCGGGCCGCCTTGATCCACACGAGCGCGACCACCCGGCCGGGATGGGACCGGGCCCAGGCGAGCGACTCGGCGCGGAGCCGGCGATCCAGGCGGTACTCGAACAAGTCGTGGCCGGCATCTGGGCCGCCGGTCGGTTGGCGGAGTTCCGCCTCGGCAATCCGACCGACGAAGCCCATGTTGCTGGCGCCCGTCGCCTCGGGATTCCATCCGTCGTAAAGGCTGGCACCAACCTGCAAGGTCGTGGGGACGAAGCGCCCGGTCACGGCGGCGTTTCGGATCCACCAGGGCATCATCATCAGCACAAGCCCGGCCAGCATGGCGGCGCCAACCGTGAGGTGCCGCCTCCTGTCGCCCAAGATGAGCCCCACCATCACCGCAAACGGCATGAACAGAAGCCAACTGGGTCGCACCAGGGTCGCCGCCCCGCCCACCAGCCCGGCACAGCCCGACAAGAACGCCACGTGCTTCCCCGACCCGGCCTTCCAGGCGGCCGTCCAGAGGATCAGGTGCAGAAGCATCAGAGGGCAAAAAGGCGCTTCGCTCAGCACAAGCACTCCCATGGCGACCGCGCCCGGGTACACGGCCGCGATCGACGCCGCCACGAGGCCCGCCCGCGCGCTGAACAACTGCCGCCCCAACCACCACACGCCTGCCAACGAAAGCGTTCCGAACAAAGCGCTCTGGGCCCTCGCCCACATCACCGACGGCTCCCCGCCCGGAGCAAAAAAGAGGGGGGCCAACAGGAGCGGGTAGCCGGGCGTTCGGAAAACGCGGGCCTCGCCCAATTGGTACGGTTCGCCATGGGCGATTGCCCGGGCCAACACCCAGTAGCTCTCGCTGTCGCCGAAGAGGAACGGCCCGTCGAGCCGCGCCTGCCATCCCCAGCCGACGACAAGCCGCAAGGCCAGCGCCACCAGCAAGATCGAGGCCAATTGCTTTGCGGGGGAGGATCTCATCCGACCAGTATCGCCTCGATCCGCGCCGGGCAACGGACCAACGCGGCTCCTAGTCCCTACGGCTGGGGACGCAATAAAGCGAGCGTGGTATGGTACTTCGTGGCCCTCCGGCCGGTCAACCCGGATTGGCTTCTCACGCCGGGGGCCTCCGATCCGGCCAACAGAGCCCCGAGAACACCAAATGGGGGAAGATGGACATTTAGCGGTAAATACGGACTGTGGGAAGTCCATTCCGTTCCTGCCGGATGGCGTGCCGACCATCGGTTGCCGCACTCCGCCGCCACCGGTCGGCCGGTGGACTTCCACCGCTAACGGATTATACTCCAGGTTTCAATCCGACACCCAGGCAGCGTTGCTGGCACCGGGACGTGGGCGGTTGCCGGGCGACCTGTTTCGCTTAGGGCACGCACCATCCCAGGTTCACTTGGAGGAGGAGACAGATGGCTTCCAATCTACCCGACTATGTCGCTTCCGCGCGGCCCGTGCCGCAGGCCAACCGGGTGCCGTGGTACGCCAGCACGGCACAGACCTACGCGGGCATCATGCTCTGGTTCGTCTTCTGGACCTCGCTTCCGGCCGGCGGTGGAGAGCCCGGCGGCACGCTCACCCAAGGACTCCCGATCGCGTTATTGGGCCTGATCCTGGCGGCGTTGCTCTGCCATTTCCTTTACTACCTGGTGCCCGGACTGTTGGGCTTGAAGACGGGGTTGCCCCTGTACATTGTGGGCACTTCAACCTACGGCGTCAGGGGCGGGTTCCTCATGCCGGGATTTCTGATGGGGGTGTTGCAGTTCGGGTGGCTCGGCGTGAATTCGTTTTTCGCGGGGTTGCTCCTCTGTGCCCCCTGGGAGCAAGGCGTCGGCACGCCCGCCCACGTAATCGTCTGCATCGCATGGGCCGTGGCGGCCGCGTTCATGGGCCTGAAAGGAATCCAGTACGTGGCCAAGGTGGCGACTTTCCTGCCGCTGATCCCTCTGGCGATTCTGGTTATCCTCTTTTTTGCAACGGTCGGCGGCATCGGCAGTTTCGACGGACAGCAGACGGCCGATGCAGCCGTGACCGCCGGTGCGGAGGGAACCCCCTTGACCCAGTGGGGCGTGGTTGCCGTGATCCTCACCTACATCATCGGATTCTTCGCCACCGCCGGGGCGGCCGGAACCGACTTCGGCATGAACAACCGCGACGAAAAAGACGTCAGGTTGGGAGGCATGGTGGGAATTGCGGGGGCGACCATCTTTGCCGGCGGACTCTCTTTGCTGATCGTTGCCGGAGCCCTCGGCGGCGGAAAGGCGAGCGACCCGACTGCCATGCAAACCCATGAACTGATGGGAGGAATCATGGGCGACAACGTGGGCGCCGTGTTCGCGTGGCTGCTGGCCATCGCCGCCTTCCCACCGGCTTGCTTCTCCTCGTTCATCGCTGCAAACAGCTTCAAGACGACGTTGCCAAAAGTGAATCCGTTCGTCTCCGTCGGCTGCGGAACGGCCGTGAGCATCATCCTGGCGGTCACCGGACTGGCCGGACAGGTGATCGGCGTCTTCACCATCATCGGCGCCTCCTTCGGCCCCATCTGCGGGGCCATGGCCGCCGACTATCTCTTGGCCGGAAAGAAGTGGGCCGGGCCCCGCGCCGGGTTCAATCCGGCAGGGTGGATTTCCTGGATCGTGGGCTTCATCGTGGGAGCCTCCAGCTTCATCCCGGGACTGGCTGACGTCGTGCCGGTTCCGCCGCTGTCGGCGTTTGTCGTCGGCTTCGTCCTCTACTACCTCCTGGCCAAGGGCGGCCTGGAGAGCGCGGTGCTCGAAATGCCCACCGCCGGCGCACCGAACGAGCCTGAGTCCGAAGGCGCCGGGGCGTAGTCCGCTCCGCTTTGACGTGATTGCGGCAATACTCTCCCGTTGAGATAATGGCGGTATGGCCGGACGACGCCGCCAAATTCCACCCGTCGGTCGGGAAGAGGTTTGAGCCGAATGCCAGAGATCAGCCGGTTCCTCGGAATCATCATCCGTATGTATTACCGCGATCACTCGCCCGCACATTTTCACGCGGAATACGGGGAGTATGAGATTACCGTCGAGATTGGCACCGGCATCGTGGAAGGGAAATTTCCAAGGCGTGCCCTCTCAGCCGTGCTCGACTGGTATAATTTGCATCGGGACGAGTTGGCTCGGAACTGGGAGCTTGCTCGGCAGGAGCAGCCGTTGAACAGGATTGACCCGTTGGAGTGACGCCATGTTCGTTCACGTCATCAAGGCGAAGCACGTCGCCGGACATCGGGTTCATCTGTGGTTCAACGATGAAACGGACGGCGAAATTGACCTTTCCGAGTCGCTCGCGGGACCGATCTTTGAGCCGTTGCGAGACGTCGAGTATTTCCGTTGCTTCACCATCGACGGTCATACGTTGGCCTGGCCGAACGGCGCGGATTTCGCTCCCGAGTACTTGCACAATCTGGTGAAGTCGCAGACTACCGTCTGAGCAGCACACGCACCGCAGCCGGCGTTGGGTGGCATGTCCTCGCGCAGCGTGGGCATGTTACCACAGACATGGCGACGCAAGCGACGCCATGCCACTCGCCGTGATCAAGATGAGTGTCCGATTCGATTGAACGGAGATCGTTGAGTGCCACTCGCGCGCACGTGACCGTGCCGGATTGGCAATTCCAGGCCCTAAACGCGGACATCCGCGTCCGAGGCCGAGGTCTCCGGGTATTTCGCGCGGATCGGGGCGATCACGTCGGCGAGGAACTCGTCGACTTGCTCGGGGGCGCGGCCGACGAATTGGGAGGGGGCGAGGGTGGAAGCGAGGTCGACGCCGGCGAAGGCTCCGTCGGCGGCGAGGCGGTCGAGCAGGTCGTTTCGGCCGCCCTCTTTCTTGACCACGTCGGCCGCCGCCTGGCTGTGGCATCGGATCCGCTCGTGCAGATCCTGGCGATCCCCGCCGGCGGCCACGGCCGCCATGAGGATGTTCTCGGTGGCCATGAAGGGGAGTTCCGCCTCGAGGTTCCTGGCGATCACGTTCGGATAGACGACCAGCCCTTCGGCTACGTTTTGGTAGAGGATCAGCACGGCGTCGGTCGCCAGGAACGCTTGGGGAAGAACGAGACGCCGGTTCGCGCTGTCGTCCAACGTCCGTTCGAGCCACTGGGTGGAAAGGGTGGCCGCGGGGCTCGATTCGAGGCTCGTGACGAATCGCGCCAGTGAGCAGATCCGTTCGCTTCGCATTGGGTTCCGCTTGTAGGCCATGGCCGACGAGCCGACCTGCTCCTTCTCGAACGGCTCTTCCATCTCCTTGCGATGGGCCAGGAGCCTAAGGTCGGTGGCCATCTTGTGCGCGCTTTGGGCAATGCCGGAGAGGACGCCCAGAACCTGCGAGTCGATCTTTCGCGGATACGTCTGGCCGGTGACCGCGTAGCACTCGTCGAACCCGAGCTTCTGGGCAACGAGCCGTTCCAGCCGGCGAACCTTGGCGTGGTCGCCGTCGAAGAGCTGGAGGAAGCTGGCCTGGGTGCCGGTCGTGCCTTTGGGGCCGCGTGCCTTGAGCGCGGCGAGGCGGTGCTCGATCTCGGCCAGGTCGAGCACCAGGTCATAGGCCCAGAGGCACGCCCGTTTGCCTACGGTCGTCGGCTGGGCAGGCTGCATGTGGGTGAACGCCAGGCAGGCGAGATCGCGATGCGTGAAGGCGAACGCGGCCAGCCGGTCGATCACGGCCACGACCCGGCCGCGGACCATCTCCAGGGAATCGCGCAAGAGCAGCAGGTCGGTGTTGTCGGTCACGTAGCAACTGGTCGCCCCCAGGTGGATGATCGCCCGGGCGCCGGGGCACTGCTCGCCGTAGGCGTGCACGTGGGCCATCACGTCGTGCCGGAGACGGCGCTCGTGCCGGGCGGCCGCCTCGAAGTCGATGTTGTCGACGTGCGTCCTCAACTGGCCGATTTGCCCGGGCGTGATCGAAAGGCCCAGTTCCGCCTCGGCCTCGGCCAGGGCCACCCAGAGCCGCCGCCAGGTGCTGAACTTCCGCTGGGGGCTCCAGATTTCGCTCATCCGCTCTGAGGCGTAGCGGGTGATCAGCGGGTTCTCGTATTGATTCAACGGTTCGGACATGGCAGGTTGTGTTCTTGGTTCAGGGCGACTCGGTAACGTTGGGGATAGCGGGTAGGTTATGCTTCAGCATAACGGCTTCCACGCAGGCTCCATCTCAGCATGACGGAGATGGCATGATCGGTGATATGCTAAAGCATAACCTACCTCTGCCCGGCGAATCTTCCGGCCCAGCTCCCCGGCGGTTTGGGCGACCGACTCGTCGTCCTCGAAGGCGCGGGGTCGATACTCGCTTCCAACTGCAATCTCGGGTGACGCCCCTAAGGTACGAGGGACACGAACAGGGTATTATAGCAGCTTACGGTAAGCTGCACAGGTCGACCGCGGCCAGCGTGGCATGCCCTCGCGAAGCGTGGGCATGTGGGGCGGAACCATGGCGACGCAAGCGCGCCATGATGCGCGTCACGAACAACTTTTCGATTCGGGCATGCCCCTGTTTAGCTGCCGCCGGTACGGCGGCATACGGCTGATCGCGAAAATCCTACCGCAACAACCACGCCAGCGCGGCCGCCTCTCGCTGGGACAGCTCTGCGCCGCAGACGGTCACGCGGCCCGGGCTCTTCGCCGCCTTGTAGGCCGCGGCGACGACCTTGGGCGCTTCGGGGCCTTCCCCTCCCAGCCACAGTTGGCCGGGGGCCGAGAGGGCCAGCATGCCGGGCAGGTCGAGGTGCTTGGCCCCGCCGGGGAGGAAATCGGGATCGTCGAAGGCCGTCAGGTTCCTGAAGCGAAACCCGCCCGTGTCGACGACCGCCCGATCGATCGCGTCGCCGGCCTGGGCCCGAGCCGCGGCCACCCAATGTCCGGCCCCGTTCAGACCGACCAAGTGGACTTTCTCGATCGACTCGACGCTTCGCGCCAGCGCAACCAGCGAGAGGATGTCGTGCACCCGCTTCGAGAAGACCGGGTGGTTGTAGCCGAAGGTGTATCCGGCGTAGGAGGCCCAGGCGCCGCGTCCGCTTTCGGCGAGCCTCGCCTTAACGAGCGGCTTTCCGTCGGCGGTGAACTCTCCCTGCCCGAAGAGATCCACGCCCACGACGCCGCGCCCCGCCGCAAGGACTTTTTGCACGGCCGGCTTCGGCTTGCCGGCGTCGTCGAACAGGGCCTGCTTTCCGGCGGGGTCGATCCAGATCACCACCTCGTGGTTCCACTCCGGGGGAACCAGAAC
>JBDRTC010000734.1:0-8241 GCA_043824335.1 Planctomycetota bacterium
CGTGGTGTCGACAAGGCAGGCAGATCGCATGTTCGATCCCATGTTCGCGACAAGTAGTACTTCAGCCGTATGAAACAGAATCCGCGTAACTTGTTCCCAAGCTCCGGCTTGGGAACACCCCCTCCTCGAAGCTCTGCTTCGCCCCATTGGGCGCCTCGGCGAAACAGAGCTTCGGGGAAGTGCGGTCCCAAGCGGAGCTTGGGACCGAGGTCGTAGGAGCCTTCTGTAACTGCGGCGTCAGATGGCTTCAGATGGCTGAAGTCCTAGTATGAAAGGAACAAGCTGCGATGACCACGGAAACCGATTCCACTTCCGATGCCCGCCCGCTTTCCAGGGCGGCGAGCTCGGCCCGGCTGATCGTTTGCGAGCGCCGCGGGGATTGGGCGATGGCTTTGCGGCGCGAGCTCGAGGCCGCCGGCCCGCGTGTCCATGAAACCCGAAGCGTGGCCGAGTGCTGGGACATGCTCGCCGGTCGGCCGGCCAGCTTCGTCGTCGCGGAACTGACGCGATTGAGCGCCAAAGCGCTCCTGGCGCGGATGGCGTGGCTCGAGCGGGACTTCCCTTGGGCCCGGGTGGCGGTGGTGGCCGAGCGGTCGTTTTCTTGGAGCGAGTGGGGGGTGCGGGAGGCCGGGGCAGTTTATTTTACGGTTTCCCCACGCCAATTGGGCCCTTTGGCATCGCTGGCCGTCCGGCACCTTGCCGCCGCCCCCCGGCCCCGCCTGAGCCTCACCGAGCGGATTTGGGCCGACCTGCCGTGGAAGAGGAATGATGGAGGATGAGAGGCGAGGGGCGAGGGGTGAGGGGTGAGGGACGAGGGCTGGATGGGTTGCGAGGTTTGTGTCGGCCGGCCGAAGAGCGTGTGTGGCTGGAGCAGAGAACGTGAACGCTGTAACCGGAAAAACCGTAGAGGTCATAGACAGATTACACAGATTGCCTGGTCGATGTCGATCCATTCTTTGAACCTCTGCCGAATCGTCGTAGCTCGAAGCTCAAGAGCCGGCATCGCGAGCCGCTCCGTGGAAGGCGACGATCGGCCAACTCCCGGGAGAGCCCGCTGATGGAATTCGAGTTTCGCGGTTTTAAAGACCGCCGCATGCGGCCCGAGGACCTTCCTTGGGACCGGATCCTAATGATCGCCCCGGTGGTGATCGTGCTGGCGATGGCCGCATTGGCGATGTGGAAGAGCGTGTATACCGTCGAGCCGAACGAGAAGGCGGTGGTGATGCGGTTCGGCAAGTTTCACCCGCCCATCGTCGAGCCCGGGCTGCGGTTTTGCATCCCCCTGGTCGACACGGTGCTGAAAGTGGGCGTGCAGGAGCGAGGCTCGCGGCTGCCCTACGGCACCGACAGCGGCCGGCCGCGGGGCGCCCCCGAGGAAGAGGCCCTGATGCTCACGGGCGATCTGAACGCGGCGGCCGTGGAGTGGACCATCCAGTGGAAAGTGAGCGAGCCGGACCAGTTCCTGTTTCGTTTCTACAGGGAGGACGATCCCAAGTACGCCGAAAAGGTCATCCAAACCGTGGCCGAAACCGTGATGAACCGGCTGGTGGGCGACTACTCGATCGACGAAGTGCTCACCGAGAAACGCGGGGAGCTGGCCCTGAAAGCCCGCGAGGCAACGCAGGAAATCCTCGACAAGTACTCCTGTGGCGTGCGGATCCGCGACCTGCAAATGCAGCGGGTGAGCCCGCCCGAGAAGGTGCGGACCGCCTTCGACGAGGTCAACGCGTCGATCCAGAAGAAGGACCAGTTGGAAAACGAGGCCAACAAGGAGCGAAACCAGCTCCTGCCCACGGCCTATGCCGAACAGGACAAACTGATCAAGGAGGCGGAAGGTTACGCCGAGCGGCGTCGGGCGGAGACGGAAGGCGAGATCGCCGCCCTGCAGGCCAAGTTCCGCGAGTACCGGAAGTTCCCCGAGGAGACCCGCCAGCGGCTTTACCTGGAAGCCATGGAAGAAGTTTTCGGCACCGTCGAGTCGAAGGTGATCGTCGACACCGATCTGCAGGGAAAGATGCTGCCGCTGTTGCCGCTGTTGCCGCTGGACCAAGGAGCCAAGCCATGAGTAACGCCCAACGAGCCTTCCTGGTCGCGCTGATCGCCTTTCTGCTGCTCATCGTTCCGTTGGGCCAAAGCATGCTGTTTACGGTGAACGAGCGGGAGCTGGCCGTAGTTGTGCGGTTCGGCGAACCGGTCGACAGCCACACCGAGCCGGGGCTGAAGCTCAAGATGCCCCTGGTCGACGAGGTCCGGCGCCTGCCGAAAACCTACCAGTTTTGGAGCGGGGCCGGGAGCGAGATCCTGGTCGATCTCCCCACCGCCGACGGAAAGAAGATCGAGGTCACCCCCTGGGCCATCTGGAAGATCACGGACCCGAAGCAGTTTCTGAAGGACCAGGGGACGGTCGAGTCGGCGGAATCGCGAGTCAAGGATCGTGTCCGCAGCGAGATGCGCGACGTCATCACAAGTAACATCCTGGCCGAAGTGGTCCGCAGCAGCGACCGCGAGTTGACCTACACCTTCCAGGTCGAACTGCCGCTGGTCCTGGAACCTTCCGAGGAGAGCGAGGCCGGGGACGAACCATCGGCCGGCGAGAAGCAAGGGGCGACGCCGGCGGAAGAGGCCGTCCCGATCGCGGGGGTCCGCCAGCCCGGGGCAGACGAAAAGATCGAGGTCGGACGCGAGAAGATCGTGCAACAGATCAAGGAAACCGTGCAGGAGCGTCTGGCCCAGACCGAGGAAGGGAGTCAGACCGGCCGCGGCATCGAGTTGGCCGACGTGGGCATCGCCAAGATCGACTTTGTCGACGCGGTCCGCGAAGCGGCCTTCGAACGGCTGATCGCCTTCATGCAGTCGATTGCCGCCCGGTACACCAACGAAGGCGAGCGCCGCAAGCAGGAAATCCTCAACAAGACGAACTTCGAGGTTCAGAAGATCGAGGGCGAAGGTAAGGGGAAATCCAACAAGATCCGCGGCGACGTTGAGGCCGAGATCATGCAGAAATACGCCGAAGCAATCAAGGAGACCGGCGAGTTCTACAGCTTCGTCCGCACCCTGGAGGCGTACAAGCTGGCAGTAGGAAGCAACACTCGGCTGGTGCTGACGACCGACAGCGAGATGTTCAAGATGCTCAAGGAGGTTCCGCCGGCGCCCGAAATGCCGCCCGAACCGGTCCCGCCGGAGAAGCCCGAAGCGGAGAAAACCACCTCCGAAGAGAAACCGGCCGAAGAAGGTCCGGCCGAAAAGACTCCCGCCGCCGCGCCGGCAGCGGCCGAGACACCACCGGCGGGCGAGTCGTAGCGGCAACGTCCTTTCTCCGTTGGGGCAGCAGTTGCACTGCTGCCCCAATCCAAGGTGCGGCAGTACAACTGCCGCACCAACTGGAAAGAACTTGCTTCTTCACAAGCCGAAAGTCGTTTGTCGGCCGCTCCCAAAGGAGGACGCCCCCGTGCGAACAAAGTCCGAGTGGCTTATCGCGGCCGTGGCGTTGGTGCTTCTGGTGGCCGGCGGCTGGCGTTCGGCCGAAGGCCAAGCGCAGGGCAAGCCGACGTTCACCGTCAAGCTCGACGTTGCCAATCAGGAACTCAATCCGGCCTACTGCTGGTTCCATCCTCGCGTGGCGGCCGTGCCGGGCGGAGGACGCGACGGCAAGCCCGCCGTGATCATGACCGTTCAGAAACACCTGAACATCTCCGACTACTACTCCGGCATGTGGGTGATGCGGACCGACGACCTGGGCGAAACCTGGACCGGACCGACCGAGATCCCGGAACTCGCCTGGGTCCGCGAGCCGAACGACATCGTGATTGCCGTGGCCGACGTCACGCCCGGCTGGCACGACCCAACGCGGAAGCTGCTGGCGATCGGTTGCAGCGTTCGCTACAGTCCCCAGGGGCAACAGCTTGCCGACGCCAAACGACCCAGCCAAACCGCCTATGCGGTCCACGATCCGAAAAGCGGCGCCTGGTCGCGATGGCAGACGCTGGAAATGCCGCCCGACGAGAAATTCGATTTCGCCCGGTGCGGCTGCTCCCAATGGCTGGTCCGGCCCGACGGCACGCTGCTCGTGCCCATCTACTTTGGCAAGTCGGCCGGCGCGCCCGCTTCGGTCACCGTGGTGCACTGCCGGTTCGACGGAGAGAAGCTCGCCTATCTCGAACACGGCGACGAGCTTTCGCTCAACGTGGTGCGGGGATTGTGCGAGCCGTCGCTGGCGTTTTTCGGGGGGCGATACTTCCTCACGATCCGAAACGACGAGAAAGGGTACGTCACCGTAAGCGAGGACGGCCTCTGCTTCCAGCCGATCCAGCCGTGGACGTTCGACGACGGCGCCGAGTTGGGCAGCTACAACACGCAGCAGCACTGGCTCGCCCATCGCGACGGCCTCTTCCTCTCCTACACCCGGCGGGGTGCCCAAAACGACCACATCTTCCGCCATCGGGCGCCCCTGTTTCTCGCCCGGGTCGACCCCGAAAAGCTCTGCGTGCTCCGCGAAACCGAGAAGGTGCTCATCCCCGAGCGCGGGGCGCAGATGGGCAATTTCGGGGCGGCGAGAATCGACGAAAACGAGTCCTGGGTAACCGTCGCCGAATACATCTACCAAGGCAAGCCGCAGCCCCGCGGCGCCGACGGTAGTGTGTTCGCCGCCCGCGTGATCTGGTCCACGCCAAACGAGCCGGCCAAGGCGAATTGAAGCTCCTGGCGTCATTTTCCAAGAACTGCCCCAAGCCGGCGAAATACGGTTCGGGTGGACGGCGAAAAGCGGGAACGGGAGTCGGATTTCCCGTTGATTGCGGGCCGTTTTCCCGGGATACTGGTTTTCCTTCAGGAGATCTCCGCCTCAACCACGTCGTTTGCCAGGATTCCAGGTACCATGCCCATCGAATTTCGCTGCACCCAGTGCAACCGGCTGCTTCGGACTCAGGACGAGACCGCGGGCAAGAAGGCGAAGTGTCCGGAGTGCGGAACGATTTTGCCGATCCCCGTCCCGGGCCACCCCCCACAATCGCAGGGTGCCACTGGCGTGTCGCCAGTGCCGGGAGAACTCGGGCAACATACCCGTGAGACCTCGCCACCGCCGGACGCCAGTGCCGACAGCCCGTTCGGGCCAATCCCCCCACCCCCAACGGGCCCCGCGAGCCCCTTCGCGCCGGGCGGTCCGGCCCAGTCCGAAAACCCGTACGCCTCACCCGCCGATTACACCCTCGGCGCCCCGGCTGGCTACGCCCGGGCGGCGGCTGGTAGGGTCGTGCCCAGCGAGATCGAATTAGGTGATGTGTTCAGTCGCACTTGGGAGCTGTTCAAGCAACAGTGGGGGATGGCGCTAGTACTGCTACTGGTGGCATTCTTGATCAATATGGGCGTCAGCATTGTCTGTGGATTCATCCCCATTATCGGCGGGATCATGTCCGGGGTCTTCTCCGTCTGGATCAACATCGGCGTGGCCCTCGGCATGTTGAAGCTGGTACGCGGTCAAGAGGCCGAAGTGGGCGACATATTCACCGGCGGACCCTATCTTGTGCGGGTCTTCTTGGGAAGCCTTCTTGTCGGGCTCATGGTGTTGGGGACCTTCGGCATACTCTTCGGCCCGACCCTGGCCGCCCTTCTGTTCGCGCTCCAGGGCAGCGATCTTGCGGTCATCATTTCTGCCGGCGTTCTCCTCGGTTTGGTCTGCTCGATCCCAGCCACTATCGTCTCGTTGATGTTTGGGCAGTTCTTCTACCTGATCCTGGACCGTGACGCCGAGATCATTGAATCGCTGAGTCTCTCGAAGCAGGTCATGGCCGGAAACAAGCTGATAGTGTTCGCGATCCACTTGCTTCTGTTCCTCGGGTCGGTCCTGCTGATCATCTTGACCTGTGGTCTCGGTATCTTGGTCGTCCCGTTTGTCGTGCCGCCGTTTGCGGCGCTCTTGAACGCGATCATCTACTTGGGCGTGACCGGGCAGCCGACCGCCGACCGGCGCTACCAATGGCAGGGGGACACTCCCTTCGCGGGCGACGCCGGTCAGTCGCCGTTCACACCACCGGCGGGAAACAGCGTCTGAACGTCGTGTGGGGTACGTGAAACGCACCACAAGCGACCAAGAGCACGTTTGTTCTGAACAAAGCTCTCTCAGCGCGCACGACCGGAGGAAAACGCCCGCCGACTGCGGTCGGTGGGGTATGCACGGCGCGAGACGTTCATCGACGCCACGTCTCCCACCTCCTTCACCCCACCGACCGCAGTCGGTGGGCGTTGAGTGCAGTCGGTGGGCGTTGACGTGGTGAGCAGCTTGCAGCAACCCGCTACCCGCCCGGGCCGGCGATGGTGCCTTCGGTTGGGCTGGAGGCCGTGGCGTAGAGCTTCTTGGGGATGCGGCCCGCCAGGTAGGCCGCTCGGCCCGACTCGGCGGCCAAGCGCATCGCCCGGGCCATGCCGAGCGGGTCCTTGGCGTGGGCGATGCCCGTGTTCAAGAGCACCCCGTCGACGCCCAACTCCATGGCCACGGTCACGTCGCTGGCCGTGCCCACGCCCGCGTCGATAATCACCGGGTAGTCGGGGTCGCCGTCCTTGAGATACTCCAGGCAAATGCGGATGGCGTTCGGGTTCAGCACGCCTTGCCCGGAACCGATCGGGCTCCCGGCCGGCATCACGCTGGTGGCCCCGGCCTCCTTGAGCCGCTTGGCGACCACGGCGTCGTCGCTGGTGTAAACGAGCACCTGGAACCCGTCGGCGATCAGTTTTTGGGTGGCTTCGAGCGTGCCGATCGGGTCGGGCAGCAGCGTCTTCGAGTCGCCGAGCACTTCGAGCTTGACCCAATCGGCGCCGGGATTCTGCATCTGGGAGAGGATTTCGCGGCCCAGCCGGGCGACGCGTACGGCGTCGTCGGCCGAGAAGCAGCCGGCCGTGTTCGGCAGGATCGTGTACCGGCTGGTGTCGACGTAATCGAGCAGGCTCTTTCCTTCGGCGTCGAAGAGCCGCTCGCGGCGCACGGCCACGGTGATGCACTCGGTGCCCGAGGCGTCGAGCGCGTCGCGCATCAACTCGTAGCCGGAGTACTTTCCGGTCCCCACGATCAGGCGGCTGGAGAAGGTGTGAGAACCGATCTTGAGAGGGCCGACGGCCGACGCGTCTTGGGGCATGACGTGATCCTCATCCTCCTCCGACGAGCGTGACGATTTCCAGCCGGTCGCCTTCGGCCAGCCGATGTGCGGCGTGCCGCCCGCGCGGGACCAGTTCGAGATTCACCTCGACGGCGACGTATTTCCCCGCCAGCTCGAGCGCCTCCAGCAGTTGGGCGACCGTCGCCCCCTCGGCAAACTCGCGGGGCTCGCCGTTGACGCTGATTTGCACGGAGCTACTCTGTTTGGATCAGGGCGGTGGTGAACTGGTCGCCGGCCCAGAGCGTCAGCGGCCCGCCGGCGGGCAGGTCGGCGTTGTGGGCTTGGCGATCCCACGGAATGATGTAGGTCAGCACGATCCCCGTGTTGACCTCGGCCACGTAGAGGACGGCCTGCGCGGGAATTTGCCGGGCGGCCGCGCCGCGGCGGATGTCGATCACCCCCGTGGTTATCAGATACCTGGGGCTCTGCGGGATTTCCATTTGCGGCAACGGCGGCAGGCCCGCCTTTCTCCGCTGGGCGTTGGCGGCCGCCATGCCCGACGCGCCCAACTGCACGATTCCGGCGAGATCCGCGTTGATGTTCGCCTCGTAGCGCGCCTGAAAGCCTCGCGACTGGTTGGAGAGCACGGCCGCCCTCAACGTGCCGGTGAGGAAGTCGAGGAAGTAGACCGCCTCGACCCCGTCGTCCACGAAGCCCGTGGCGATGGCGAAGTGCTCGGTGCTGTCGGTCGACACGGCGTGAAGCGGCGTATCCGGCCAGATGCCGCCGATCATCAACCCGACCAAGAGACCGATCGCCAGCCAAACAGCCCAGTATTGCTTCCGCAGGTAAGCCATCGCGTCACCTCCTTTTACTTCCTTCTTCTGTTTCTTCTGTTCCAAGAAAAGCCGTCACCGCCCGGCGCAGTGCAGTCCATGTGCAAAAAAGGAAAAAGGGGTAAGGGGAAAAGTCACCAAAAGCAAGAATTCTCCTGCCCGTGGAAAGGAAGCACCCAATCGTATGATAGCGATTTTCGTCGCCGGTGGCCAGCCGAGAGCCTCGAATTTGCCCAGGTTCCCCGAGGCCGCCTTCTCTTGGGGGCTGTAAAACAACAAGTTGGGCATTCTTATTGGAGCAAAGGCGGCTTGCCGCGCTT
>JBDRTC010000735.1:0-2977 GCA_043824335.1 Planctomycetota bacterium
ACGTCAATCCTCCACCAAAAAATCAAAAAGAAGCACGCCCGCCGTAACGAAGACGATTGCGAAGGCCCCCAGGAGTTGGACCCAACGCCACCACTGGGGGCCAAAGTCGCCCTGGGTCATGAGCCGGGTGGCCTCGGCCGAAGCGAGCACCACCGGTACGGCCATCGGCAGCACCAGAAGCGCCAGCAGACTGCCGCTGTGGCGGATTCCCGTGGCCAGCGCGCTTAGGAGCGTGCCCAACGCCGAAATTCCCAGGTTGCCCAAGAGGGCCACCAGGCACATCGCCCCGGGGTGAACCAACAGCGGCACATCCGAGAACACGACGAACAACGGGATGAGCACCGCCTGCAAAGCGGCCAGCGCGACGACGTTCACCGCCAGCTTGGCCAGGAAGATCGCGGCCGGCGAAACGGGATAGGTCAGCAATCCCTCCCAGCACCCTTCCTCACGCTCGGAGGCGAACGACCGGTCGATGGCCAGCATGCCGGCGAAAAAGGTGGCCAGCCAGAGGAGGCTCCCCACCATCCGTCGCCTTTGATCCGCGACCAGGTCCATCTGGATACCGAACACCAACGCCACGACCATGCCGAACAGGAGCATCGCCGGCCAGACTCGCCGGGCCCGGTACTCGGACACCAAATCCTTGTGAATCATCCACCAGAGCTTTGCCAGCACCCGCTCCCTCCTCCTCAGGCGGCCCGAGCCGCGGTCGTGTGGTCTTCAAAAGGCGTTTTAGAAGGCGCAGCGGCCTCGCCCAACTCCAGCTCCTCCAATCGGCCCGACCGCAAGCGGAGGACCCGATGGGCCAAGCGCCGGACCTTCTCCTCGTCGTGCAGGGCGAAGCAGAGGGTCGTTCCGCGGCTCGAGAGCCCGGTGAGCAATCGGGCCAGCCACTCGTCGCCTTCGGAGTCGAGACCACTGAACGGCTCGTCCAGGAGCACGATCCGCGGCTCGTGCACCAACGCCCGGGCCACGGCCAGGCGCTGACGCATCCCCTTGGAAATTCGCGTGGGGAGGCGATGGGCATGCGCTTCGAGGCCGATCTCGCAAAGCCACTGGTCGGCCCGACGGGCGGGCCGGTGGACGTCGCACATTCGGGCGGCAAAAATGAGGTTCTCCCGCAGCGTCAGGTGCGGATACAAGAAACTCTCGTGGGCGACCAGGGCGATCAGGCGTCGTGCCGCCGGGTTGGCCTTGGCCGGGCGTCCGAACCAGCGGACCTCGCCGGTCGAGGGCCGAAGCACCGAAGCCAGCAGGCGCAAAAGAGTCGTCTTCCCCGAGCCGTTGGCCCCCACCAGCGCCACGCTATCGCCTTCGGCCACCTTGAGATCGATCTCGCGAAGCACGGCCCGGCCGCCGAGCAGCTTGGAGATTCGCGTCGTCTGGAGTGCGATCGTTCGGTCGGCCATTAGCGGTTTGCCACGTTATCTTGTCCTGTCACGTTGTAACGTCCGCTTGGGGGAAAGGATGAAGGATGAAGGATGAAGGATGGATCAAGATGCCCGGTTTGCCCCTTTCATCCTTCATCCCTCCACCTTCATCCTTCCGGCGAGCCGGCCAGAGCCCGAGCAGGGCCCCGGCGCCCATCACCCAGCCGCCCAGCCAGAGAAAACGCATCAAGGGGTTTTCAACCAGCGTGAGGTTCACGCTGCCGTCCTCCTCGCCGCCGCGGAGGATCGTGTACAAGTCGCCGCCCCAGGTGGAGTGGACGGCAACCTCGGTGGTCCACTCCTGCTGCGGATAGTGCAGGTGCTGCGCGGGGAGGAGCGTGTCGGCGACGCCTGCGCCGCGGGGGGTCACCTCGAGCTTCGCCTCCGCGACGAGCTTGTCCGAAAGCTCCCGCTGCTCGAGCCCGACGAATCGGATCGAGCGCCCGGCCCACTCAATGGTCTGGCCCTCGTCGATCACCACTTCCCGCCGGTGCGTGCCCAGGGAAGATCCGGTCACGCCGACCGCAAGGCAGACGAATCCCAGGTGGATCAGGAAGCCGGCGTACTGTCGGCGGGCCTCTCGCAGAGTGCGGAGCAAGCCGAGCCCGAGCTTGTCGGACTTCCGCCGCCCGGCATCAAGGATTAAGGAGCCGGCCGCCGCCAAAACGGCCAGCGCGGCTGACCACGTGACCGCCAACGCGATCGGGCGCCGAACGCCATACAAAAGAGCCAAGGCTACCACCAGAACGCCGCCGGCGGCGCAGAGAAAGAGCGCCCGTCGCCGTTTCACCGTGGGCAGGTTCCCCCAACGCAGCATGGGGGCGGCCGCGGTGGCCGCCAAGAGGAGCAGGCCGGTCGGGATGAGCACGTTGTTGTAGAAGGCGGGCCCGAACACGATTGATCGCCCGAGGAGGATGTTCGAGATCGGCGCGGCCAGCGTGCCCAAAAGCGCCACCGCCGCCAACAACAGAAGCGAGACCACTCCGATCAGCACGAACGCTTCCCGCGACCAGATGCTTGAAAGCCGCCGATTCGCGCCGAGCATCGATCGGCGCGCCACGATGAGTCCCCCTCCCCCGATGGCCAGCGTGGCCACCAGGCCCAGGAACATCCAGCCGATGGGCGACTCGCCGAAGGCGTGCAGGCTGCTGAAGACGCCGCTTCGCGTGAGGAACGTGGCGAAATTCGAGAGCGCAAACGTGGCAATCGCCAGCCAGAGCGAGGTCTTCCTGAACGCTCCCGAGTATTGCCAGGCCATCAACGTGTGCAGCAGCGCGGTGCCGGTCAGCCACGGGATGAGCGACCCGTTTTCCACCGGGTCCCACCCCCAATAGCCGCCCCAGCCGAGTTCTTCATAGGCCCAGAAGGCGCCCAGGAGGATTCCGCCGCCCAACACGGCCCAGGCGAAAAGCGCCCAGCGCCGGGCCTCGTGGACCCACTCCGCGTCGAGCCTGCCGCAAGCCAGGGCCGCAATCGCCAGGGCGAACGGAACGGCCCAGCCGGCATAGCCCAAGAACACGATCGGCGGGTGGACGAGCATAACGGGG
>JBDRTC010000736.1:0-3045 GCA_043824335.1 Planctomycetota bacterium
GAAGCAGTTCCGCCTCAAGGACTCTTCCGCCTTCGACCTCTTGGGCTCGCAGGAGGGATACAAGTCGGGCGCCATCGAGCGCATTCTCGCCGATTTCCCAGAGCGCCGTTTCATTCTCGTCGGCGATTCCGGGGAGCAGGATCCGGAAATCTACGCGGCCATCGCCCGAACGCATCCTGAGCAAGTAATCCGCATCTTCATCCGCAACGTGGACCGTCCGGAGGAAGAGCCCGATCGCTTCAACACGGCTTTCCAAGGGATTCCAGAGGACCGCTGGCAGGTCTTCCGCGAGCCGGGAGAGTTGGACGATGGGATTCGGAAACGCCGGAAATCTCTGTAGGGAACGGCCTCTGTGCCGTTCCGTCGAACTTTTGCCGCGACTGCAACCGTGCACGAACTCTCCATTGTCGAGGCCCTGATCGAACAGGTTGAAAAGGAGGTCCAGCGCTCCGGCCAGACCGGTCGGGTGATCGGCGTGGAACTGGTCGTTGGGCGGCTCTCCGGCGTGAACACCGATTCGCTTCGATTCGCCTTCGACTTGCTCGCCCCGGGCACGCTCGTCGAGGCGGCCGAGGTTCGCGTTGCCGAGCCCAAGGCCACGTGCCGATGCCGAGCCTGCGGAACGGGCACCGAGGTCGACGAGTTGGTGGCCCAGTGCCCGGCGTGCGGGAGCGGCGACGTTTTCCTCGCGGGAGGCCGCGATCTCCTGCTCCAGTCGATCCACCTGGAGGATTGACCGAGCAGCCCGTTGAAAAAGGCGAGTTAGACTGTTAGGCCGTTAGACTGTTAGACGAAGGAGTAGCGTACCATGAGAGCCATTTGCTCAGCCGGCTTACGTTTCCCGCTTGCGGCAACGGTTCTGTGTGCGATCATTTTGTCGCCGGCCCGTGCTCAGACCGCCCCGACGACCGTCACGATCGACGCCGCCAAGCCCGGCGCGGCGATCAATCCGTTTATCTACGGACAGTTCATCGAGCACATGGGCCGGTGCATCCACGGCGGCATCTGGGCCGAGATGCTCTTCGACCGAAAATTCCTGCTCGAGCCGGGGAAATCGTGGCAGACGGTCATGCCCGAGGGCGCCGATGTCGAGGCCGTCCACGACACGGCCGGCGCCTACTGCGGCGACCACGCGATGGCCCTTTGGGTCCGCGATCCGCGGGGCGCCGCGTGCGGCATCCGCCAGGGCAACCTCGGCCTCGTCGAGGGCAAGGAGTACGTCGGCTACGCCCTCTTGTGCCACGCGGCCGATCCGTGCCCGGTGACGGTCCGCCTGGCGTGGGGGGAAGAGGAGTCGGCCGGCGCAAGCGTCGTTCTCGACGAAGTGGGGAATTCCTACGAAAAACTTACGTTCCGCTTTCGCGCGGCGGCCACGACCGACAATGCCACGCTCTCGCTCACGCTGGCCGAGCCCGGGTATCTTTGGGTCGGCTGCTTGTCGCTGATGCCGGCCGATCACGTGCGTGGCATGCGGCCCGACACGCTTGCCGAGTTGAAGAAGCTCGACGCGCCCATCTACCGCTGGCCCGGCGGAAATTTTGTCTCCGGCTACCACTGGAAGGACGGCCTCGGGCCGCGCGATCGCCGCCCGCCGCGGTGGGAGCGGGCGTGGGAAGACGTCGAGGACAACGACTTCGGCATCGACGAGTTTCTCGCCTTCTGCCGCGAGATCGACACCGAGCCGCTCATCGTCGTGAACACCGGCCTGGGGTCGCTCGCCGAGGCGGCCGACGAGGTCGAGTACGTCAACGGCGGCCCCAAAACCCGCTGGGGCTCTCACCGGGCACGGGCCGGCCACGCGGAGCCGTACGGCGTCGTCTGGTGGGGCGCAGGCAACGAGATGTACGGCGGATGGCAGCTCGGCAACGTGCCGGTCGAGCGTTACGCGGTCCGTCACAACGCCTTTGTGCAGGCGATGCGCGCGGTGGACCCGGCGATCAAGATCGTCGGCGTCGGCGCGCCCGGGAAGTGGAACGATCTGGTCGTCCCCCGCTGCGCCGCCCACCTGGACCTGTTGAGCGGCCATCACTACACACAGCGCGGAATGCGCATTCCGTTTTCCCCCGAGGACGCGCAGAAATACAAAGAAAACTTCCTCGCCTACTCGGCCGACGTGGCCAACGGCGTGCGCCGCCTGGTCGACGACTTTCGGCCGCGGCTCGACGGGAGCAATCCGGCGGTCGACCGGCTCCGGCTCTCGATCGACGAGTGGGGCATTGTCCGCGAATGGGTTCCCACCCCGGACGGCCCCGGCGTGGGCATTTTTGAGGTCTACTACCCGATGGGCGACGCGGTGGCCAACGGCCGGGCCCTTCACGAGCTGATCCGCTCGGCCGACGTGGTCGAGGTGGCCCAATGGGCCCAGGCGGTCAACGTGATCGGCGCGGTCAAAACCAGCCGCACGCACGCCTCGCTCGGCTCCGTCGGGCACCTCTTGGCCCTCTATCGCGCGAGAGTCGGCGGCCGGCTGCTCCCGGTCACGGTCGCTGGCGACGCCCCGGTCGACGTCGTGGCCGCCGCGGACGACGAAACCCAAACCGTCTCCATCGGGCTAATCAACTACTCGCCCAGCGACGAAGCCACCGTCACGCTCGACCTCCAGCCCCCCGCCCAACAGCCCGCCACGGCCTGGCGCATCCACGCCCCCAGCCTCGACGCCATCAACATCCCCGGCCAACCCGAAGCGGTGACCACCACCCAGCTTCCCGACCCGGTGCCGCTGGACAAGGCCATTTTGCTACCCGCTCACTCGATCACGGTGATAGAACAAGAGCGTTGACGCCGCGTTGGTTGCCACTGCTGGGTTTCCCAGCCGCCGGGAGGGGGGGAAACGCGGCGGGCCGGCCTTTGCCCACGCCTCAGCCGGGTGCAAGCGAGGCGATTGCCGAGTGGGGCAACCGGCTGCCTCGTAAACTTACTCCGCCAATGACTGTGCAGGATCTTGATTAACGAGACGGCGTTTCGAGACACTCAGAACACAAGTTACCTGCTCCAAGAGGCTTGCGTCATTTGTGCGGGGAAAGGAACGAATTTCGGGACCATTCG
>JBDRTC010000737.1:0-3189 GCA_043824335.1 Planctomycetota bacterium
CACCGCTACGACCGCCGCTTCGACCGGCTGACGACCTTCACACCGAAACCGGCCAGGTTCGCGCTCCGGATCGACACGCCCCTGGACCTCCACCGTGGCGGCAACCGACTGGCCGTCGCGCTCGCGAACAAGACCGACAAACCGCTGACGCTCACCGCGGAACTCCGATTCCACCTGCCTGAGGAAACGCGTGCCTGCGGCCAACAAGCGATCGAACTCTCCGCCGGCGCGACCGAGTCGGTCGTTTTTCCGGTCGAACTGAATGCTGAGGGCGGCGGTCTCCTTGCTTTGAGCATTCGCGACGCCGACGCCGACGAGTCGTTCTGGACTGCTCTGTTTACGCACGTGGAAGACGTGACGTCGGTCTTCGAGAGCGTCGAGCAGATTCTCGCCGACACGCCCGACCCCGCGGCCTCCGAGCAGTTGGCCGCCTTGCGGCATCGCGCCGACGAGTGGGTGGCCTCCGATTCGGCGGAACCGAACGGGTCCTGGCGCGACCTGTTCTACGAGGCGACTGGGCTCCGCGAGGGACTCTTGCTCGGGCGAATCAACTTCGACACGCTCGTGTTCCTCAAGCGGAAGCCGTTCTTCTCCGAGCAGCCGTTCATGGACGCCCACCATCTGTTCAACCGCCCCGGCGGCGGGATCTATCGCCTCTCGCCGGTCTGTCCCGAGGGGAAAGTGACGCCGGTCGTCGACTCGCTGGGCGAGGGCGTCTACCGCGACGTCTGTCTCCATTGGAACGCCCAGAAGGTCCTCTTCGCCTTCGGCAACGGCTCCGACCAATGGGACGGCACGCCGAGCTATCACATCTACGAGATCAACGTCGATGGCACGGACCTTCGCCAGCTCACCTTCGGACCCAAGAACGACTGCGAGCCGTTTTACCTGCCCAACGGGCAGATCGGTTTTACTTCCGATCGCTCCGAGCATTACGTGATGTGCGGCGGTAACCGCCACTCACCCACCTTGTTTGTGATGAACGGCGACGGCTCGGGCGTGCGGCAACTGAGCTTCAACATGTTCAACGATTTCACGCCGTCGGTGCTTCCCGACGGCCGGATCCTCTATGGCCGGTGGGAGTACAACGAGCGTTCGGTCACCGCGCTTCACAACCCTTTTACGATGAACCCGGATGGGACGATGGTCGCCCCTTTCTACGGAAACGCGACGATCCGGCCGAACGTGATTATGTTCCCCCGCCCGGTGCCCGAGAGCCACAAGGTGACGGCCCTTCTCACCGCCCATCACGGGCAGACACACGGGGCCATCGGGCTGATCGACGTGCGGCGGGGAGTCGACGGCACCGAGCCGCTCACGGTGCTCACGCCCAACGTGCCCGTCACCGGTGAGAAGGCCGAGGACAGCCGCTACGGGTGGTTCAGCGATCCCATGCCGCTTTCCGAGTCGACCTATCTCTGCTCCTACACGCCCACCGTGTTGCCGTGGCTGGAGCGGAGCTGGGCCCTTTACCTGGGGGACCGGCACGGCAATCTTGCGCTGGTGTGGCGCGATCCGGAGATATCCTGCGCCGAGCCGGTTCCGCTGGTCGCTCGCCCGCGTCCACACGCGCGAAGCACCGCGCCGGAAAACACCGACGCCGCCGACGCCGAGGCGACGCTCGTGGTGTCGGACGTTTACGTCGGGCTCACCGGCGTCGAGCGCGGCACGGTCCGCTATTTGCGGGTGCTGGAGGACGTGCCCCGCAAGAGCGTGCGCGAGGGCGGCGTGATCCTGACCTCCGGCACGGAGATCTTCACCATCAAGCGAATCTTCGGCACGGTTCCCGTTGAGCTCGACGGCTCCGCCCACTTTGTCGTGCCGGCCAACCGCAACGTCTACTTCGAGCTGTTGGACGAAAACTACCGCGAGATTCAGCGGATGCGAAGCGTGCTCTGCCTGAAGCCGGGCGAGAAGCGGGGCTGCATCGGGTGTCACGAATCGCGAAACACGGCCCCGCCCGAGGCTTCGCCTAGTGCCCTGTACCGCTCCCCAAGCCGGCCCGTGCCACCGCCGTGGGGCACCGAGATCATCAGCTTTCTGCGCGACGTGCAGCCGCTTATAAACGAGAAGTGCGCCGGCTGCCATACGTACGACCGGATGACCAACGGGGTGATCCTCACCGACGACCTGACCGACCAGTTCACCGTCGCCTACCAGGAGCTACTGCCGTTTCTCAGCGTGGCCAACGCGAACCGGTGGGACCATCCCGACGACGTCTACGCGCGGTTCCCGCTCACCTACGGCTCAAGGGTGTCGCACCTGACGGAGCTGCTTTCCGCGGGCCATCACGACGTCGAGCTGACCCAGGACGAGTGGCAGCGGCTCCTCAACTGGATCGACGCAAACGCCGTCTACTATGACCGGTACGAGCACTTCTGCGGCCCGAAACGCAACCTCTTTACCGGCCCGGTGCGTGAAACAATGGAAGAAGTTTACGGACGTCGCTGTGCGCGGTGTCACGGGGGAGGAGACGGACGGCACGACACCTGGTGGCTGAGCTTCAACCGCCGCGACGTCAAGAAGAGTCGTGTTTTGGCCGCGCCGCTGGCCCGGAGCGCAGGCGGGTGGGAGCGATGCGACGCCGCCGTGTTCGCCGACACGGCCGACCCCGACTATCAGACCCTCCTGGCTTCGCTCACGGGCCTGCGTGACGCGCTCGTCGAGCGGCCCCGGGCCGATCTGCTCTCCCTCCGCGGCACCGAGGCGGAACGGCAGGTCGTCGTGCTCCCCGACCCGCCGCCGCGAAGACCGCCCGAACCGGATTTGCCCGAGGGCGACTGGGTCTACGTGAGCGACCTCCCTTGGGAATCGGGCCAGTCGGGCTGGACGCCTAACCGAGACGGCCTTCCGCGGGTGAACAAGGACGTCCAAGGCAACCCCTTGCGTCTCGGCGCCCGGCGGCATCGAAAGGGCATTGGCACGCACGCCCCCTCGGAGATCGTCTACCGTCTGGACGGCGCCTACTCCCGCTTTTACGCCCAGGTTGGCGGCGCGGAGGCGAACGGCACGGTCGTCTTCCAGGTTTTCGGCGACCAGGACCAACTGGCCGACTCCGGCGTGATGCACGGCCTGGGCGAAGCGAAAACGATCGACGTCTCCGTCACGGGCGTTAAGCGCCTGCGACTGGTCGTCACCGACGCAGGCGACAACTACTTCAGCGACATGGCCAACTGGGCCAACGCCCGA
>JBDRTC010000738.1:0-6844 GCA_043824335.1 Planctomycetota bacterium
CGTTTTGGGGGGCTCGGTGATTTTCACCCGACCGATCCCGCTCGGGTGCATGTTGCTCAACCGGTACGCCCGGCTCACGGTGACCTTGCCGAACTTGTCCGCCTGGACCAGCTCGGCCAACTGGGCGTACAGCTCCGAGGAGCGGCGGTGCGTGCCGACCTGCACGACTCGCTTGTTTCGCCGGGCGGCCTCGACCATGCGCCGACCCTCGTGGATCGTGACCGACATGGGCTTTTCCACGTAGACGTCCTTGCCCGAGTCGCAGGCGTCGACCGTTTGAATGGCGTGCCAATGGTCGGGCGTGGCGATCACCACGGCGTCGAGGTCGTTGCGCTCGATCAGCTTGCGGAAGTCACGGTAGGTGTCGGCTTTACCGTCGACCCGCTGGCTGGCCTTCTGGAGCGTGGTTTCGTCGACGTCGCAGAGGGCGGCGATTTCCATGTCGTCGTGGGTGAGGAAGGCCGTCATCAACTGCCCCCCTCGGTTGGCCACGCCGATGCACCCAAGCCGTACCCGCTCGTTCGCCCCGCGCGCCTGCACGGCCGGCGCCTGTAGTGCCCGGGAAGCGGCCAGTCCCAGCGCGGCCGCGGCCCCGGTTTTTGCAAAGGTGCGTCTGGTGATTTTCTTGCCCATGGGGATCCTCCGGGAGGAGAGAGGCCAAATCGTCAGCCCCCAGGGTACGTGGCTCGGTTCGACAAGTCAACCACCGGCGGCGTTCCGGGCCGATTGGTATTGCCCGGCGGCCGCGGTGCGTTACGATTGCCGTTAAGCGCCGCAATCGCCCAAAGAAGTCTCCAGGGAACGGGAGATCGCCGATGACACGCCATGTCTGCACCACTGCTTTGGCAATGGCCGTTTTGACACTCTCCGCCCGCAGCGGCCAACCGGCCGAAACAGCGGAGTCGTCCGAAACGCCGCTCGGGCTGGTCGACGCAGTCCCCGTGCCGACGATGGGCGGCGTGCAATTCTGGGCCGACGAGCTCTTCTTCCACCGCTGGCGAATCCAACGCCACGCAACCGAGGGCCACTATCGGCTTCTCGACGGACATTACCTCCGGCACGCCTCGGGAACCTGCGAGCAATGTCTGGCGAAGCTCCGCGAGATCCGCAAGGAGCGGAGCCTGCCGCCGATGCAGGGTAAAGCGGTCCTCGTCCTGCACGGCCTGGGCCGCACCCGAAACTCGATGCTCATCCTCTCGAAATACCTCGAACGCACCGGCGGCTACACGGTCTTCAACGTCGCGTACCCCAGCACCCGGCAGGGCATCGGCAACCACGCCGCGTCGCTGGCCAACATCATCGACAACCTCGAAGGCATCGAGGAGATCAACTTCGTCGGACACAGCCTGGGCAACATCGTGATCCGCCGCTACCTGGCCCAGCGAACCGAAGAACCAATCGGCCGGCGCCTGGACCCGCGAATCAAGCGGTTCGTCATGCTCGGCCCGCCCAACCACGGCTCGGTCGCCGCCACCAGTCTTGCCGACAACCGCGTCTTCTCCACCGTGCTGGGGCAATCGGCCCAAGAGCTGGGGCGCGAGTGGGTCTGGCTGGAAAGCGAGCTGGCTACTCCGCGGTGTGAGTTCGGCATCATTGCCGGCGGGCTGGGAAACGAGCGTGGCTTCAACCCCATGCTCCCCGGCGACGACGACGGAGTCGTTACCCTCGAAAGCGCGCGCCTGGCCGGAGCGGGCGATTTCCTGGTCGTGCCCGTGCTGCACACGCTCTTGCCAAGCGACCCCAGGGTCTTGAAAGGCACGCTCAGCTTTCTCGCCCATGGCTACTTCCTCTCCGCCGACCAACGCGAGAGGGTGGAGGAAGAGAAGGATGAAGGATGAAGGATGAAGGATGAAGGATGAATGATGAATGAAAAGGCGCCGGCCCCACGGCTTGCCCTGCTGCCTACTGCTTACTGCTTACTGCTTACTGTCTCCCATGCCGTCCAACCTTTCATCTTCTGCTTCGCCCGGCCGAGTTGCCGGGATTGACTTCGGCACGGTGCGGATCGGTATCGCCTTAAGCGATCCCGGACGCACGATTGCCAGCCCGTATGAGAACTACACTCGGCGTGGCCCCGAGCAAGATGCACGGCGGTTCGGTCGCCTGGTGGCCGAGGAGGGGGTAACGCTCTTCGTGGTTGGCTTGCCGGTCCACCTCGACGGCGGGGAGAGCGCAAAATCGACCGAAGCTCGCCGCTTCGGCCAGTGGCTCGCCGAGCTGACCGGGGCGCCGGTCGTCTACTTCGATGAGCGGTTCACGTCGAGCCAGGCCGAGCAGTTTTTGTTGGAGGCCGGCTTGACTAAGAAGCGTCGCAAGAAACGGATGGACATGCTCTCGGCCCAGATCATGCTCGGCGCCTATCTGGAATCGAACCGGTCGGGCCAACAGGACCCCGGTCCGCTGGACGGGTAGTACCCCCACGACGTTTGAACTCCCGGGTGGCGCCGGGTGCAGCTGCTGCGTGGCGTCCAGACGGGTGAGCCACTGCTTGGAACAAGCAGTGCTTCGCGTCCGACTTGCCAACGCACGTTCCGCACCCACGGTCTGCCCGGTGAGTCGAGCCGCACATGCTCCTTCGAGACATCCCCATCCTGCCGCTCGATGTGGTGTACTTCGTACACCCTACGCGCTACTGTCTACTCCCGTCGACCGGCCCACGGGCCAAGTGGGGCGCGTTGGCGGCATTGCGTGGGGCCAGCACGACCACATCGCCGGAGTGAAGGAAACGAGGCCGGCGGCAAACCTCGCGGAACTCGCCCGGGAAATGCTGCGCGATTTCCTGCTCGTGCTTGTCGGTGGTAAGGATGAACGGAGAGGTCGAATTGGCGAGAAAGCTGCGTAGATCGTCGGCGTTGCGACAATGGTGGATGGGGCGTTTGGCGTAGAAAACGACGCTTTCCCTGACAAAGCGATAACCGGCCAGCTCTGGTTGTCCCGGACTGGCTTGCCGGATCTCGGCCACGAGTGGCTTGGCATACTGGTGCCGATCCACACGCAAGGCGGCAAAGCCGAAGATGACGGTGAGCAGGATTACCGACGTGGCCGCGAACACGGCCATCAGACGCCGGCGCCGACCGCGATGGAGATAGTATAGGCAGATGCCGCCACCGACGATGGGAATCAGGCCGACCAGGCCAAGAAGCTCTTCACCAGGAACGTAGATCGACGCCGCCACGGGCAAGGCCGCCACGAAGCCGATCCCCGCCGCGACCGTGATACCGAGCGCCGCGTGGATCCACGCTCGCGGCACGAACGTTGGGTCGGCGATCCAGGCGTCGACGAAGCAGGCCGTCAGCAAGGCCAGGGCCGGATAGGCCGGCAGCACGTAGTGGGGCAGCTTGGTGCGGCAGATCGACCAGAAGACGAAGAAGATTGCCGCCCAACAGAGGAGCAAAATCGTTCCGTGGCGCCGCGGGTCGCGGTGGCGGAAGCGCCTGACGACGTCGAGCAGCGTCGGCACGGCAAACACCGACCAGGGGAAAAACCCGATCAGGATCGCCGGCACGTAGTAGTAGACGGGCCCGCTGTGTCCGAGGATCGGCTCGACGAACGGGCGCAGGTTGTATTTGGCGAAGAACTGTTCGAGCCAGACTCCGTCGGTCCGCAGTCCCACGAGGATATACCAGGGCAAGGCGATCGCGGCGACCACGACAATCCCGGTAAACGGGCGCATCTGCCACAGGCTCCGCAGGAAGTTCCATGGCGTGAACGGTCGCACGAGACGGAGGAGCCGCGATGTCCAGGGGCGGGTCGAGGCGCCAGGCTGGCGAGAGTCGGCCCGAGCGAGGTCGTTCATGATCATCAGGAAGAGCCCGATCACGGCCGTCGGCAGAAGGAGCCCGATCGGGCCCTTGGCGAGCACCGCCACTGCGATACAGGCGTAGAAGAGGACGAAGACCATCCACGCCGCGGGCAGGAAGTCGCTGGCCGCAAGCTCTGGTTGATCCCGGACGGGATCGGGTCTTTCTATTCCTCCTGTTCTCGCCAATCCGCCAGAAACGAAACATAGCACGGCCATGGTGGTGACGAAGACGAGGGCCGAGTCGACGGTCGCGGCGCGGGCCGAGACGGTGAAAATGACGGTGGAAGCCACGATGAGCCCCGCCCAGAGCGCGACCTTGGATCCGAAGAGGATTCTGCCCAAATGGTAGGTGGCCAGGGCGGTTCCGATCCCGAGGACGGCCGACCAGAACCGGGCGCCGAATTCGTTGACGCCAAACATGCCGAAGCCGCTCATCATGGTCCAGAACATCAAAGGCGGCTTGTCGGGAAACATCGCGCCGTTGTACCAGGGCACCACCCAATCGCCGCGTTGGAGCATTTCTTGGGCACAGGAGGCGTAGAGCGGCTCGTCCTCGTCCCACAGAGCCGCGCTGCCGAGCGTGGTAAAAAAGACCACGCCGGCCGCCAGAACGATCAAGAGCTGGTCGAGAATCTGCTGCCGCATGGTCGTCTTTCGCTGGCTGGGATGGGGCGGAAACACAGTCAAGCCACCATCGCCCGACGTCGACAGGAGAGTTGCCTGGGCATTCCCAGAAGCGACGGGTACGGGAGTCTAGGGCATCCCCCGGTTGCCTCCAACAGCAGTTTCTCGCCGGAGCGACAGCCTCGATTCTCTCGAAACTGATCTAGTGTCTGATATCGCAGCAACGTAGGGTGTACGAAGTACACCACTCTTCTCTTGTGCTGTGGAATCGGCTGGTTGGCCGAGGCCGTGCTCATGTGTTCGCCGGGTGCCCCTGTTTCGTGGCGTGCAGTGGCACACCATCCCAAACTCCCGCCGCCAAACAGGGGCACCCAGTGCCAAATCCCCTGGGAGAGCGTGGCCAGATACTGGGCTGGAATTTGGGCCGGCGCATGGCGTAGGATCGCGGTGGGGCAGAGTCGAGAGTCCAGAGTCCAGAGAGTAGGACCCTAACGCGATTGAGGCGAGTGTTGCGATGACGAAGAATCCTGAAACGATGAACGTGGAACGACCGGGCATGCGCAAGGGGCCGCGGCGGGGTGGGGAGCCGCGTGCGAAGCCGGGAGGGACGCGAAGCGTCCGAGGGAGCGTGACGACGCAAAGCATTGTCACGAGGTCTTCGGTCACGAGGTCTTCGGTCACGAGGTCTTCGGAGGGAGACCCCGACACGGAAAAAGCGAGATCGGTTGACCAAAAGTCGGCGGCGCGTAGGGCTGCGGGATTTGGGAAATCTACGGTGAAATGGCCGACGTACCGTCGGCCGCTCGGCGCTGGTGGACCTCCGGGAGCATCGAGGGTACCCACTGCCTACTGGTTCTCCTGCCTGTACCGCCTGTGCGGGATATTCCCTCAATACGCCTCGCGGCGCGTGCCGATGCAGATAGTAGCCGACCCGGAATACTGATGCGCGACGGGCCGCGTCAAGGGTGCCGGTGCGCAGTTGATGGAACCGCATACTACCTTCGGGAGGGGGGAAGTTCATGATCCGTCGGACCATACTTGTGCTGCTCTTGGCGGTCGCTCTCGTGGCCCTGGTCGCCGCCAGCGACGCCCAGGCCCAGGAAGCGTTCGGACGCCAATGGAGTGGCACCTACAGCACCCAGGACTGGAACCGCTTCTATCACTACCCCTACGTCTACTATCCGCAGAACTTCTGGGGCAGCGACTACTACCGCAGTTCCGAGAACCTCTACTACCGCTACCCGCCGGAGATGCAAATCCCGGTCTATAACAAGCGGTGGCACAACTACTACCCGGAAGGTCGGCGGTACCACAAGGGCCACCACTTCATGCTGGACGTGTTTTAGCGTTCCAGCGCATCTTCGGTGGCGAACACGTCAATCGACGCCCGCGCGGCAGAGTCGGTATAGGATCTCCGCCGCCGCGTCGAGTTGGTCCAGGGGAAGCCATTCGTCGTCGGTGTGGGCTTGCTCGATGAAGCCGGGGCCGAAAACGACCGTGGGAACCCCGGCCGACGAGATGAACGCCCCGTCGGTCGAGTAAGGAACCCCCACCCGGCGGCAGTCGCCCGCCACTTCGGCCGCGATCCCCGCGAGCCGATCGGCCAGGGGCCCGTTCTCTTCGTCGGAAAGCGGCATCCCTTGCATGTACGGCGGATCGTGCTGGAGGGGAAAGTCGAGATCGGCGCCGCGGGCCAGGTGCTCGACCAGGTGCCGGTAAGCCGCTTGCGGACCCTCGCCCGGCGGCAGCCGGCGGTCGATCTCGATCGTGCAAAGGCTGGGGATCGTGTTCACGCTGACTCCCCCCCGAATCGTGCCGACGCTCACCGTCGCTGGTCCGCAGAGCGGGTGCGAGCCGAGACCGCCGATGATCTCCCGCTGATACTGCTGGATCGCCCCAAGCGCTCGGGCCATCCTGTAAATGGCATTCTCGCCGGCCTCGGGCTGGGAGCTGTGTCCGGCGCGGCCTCGCGCGTGGCACCGCCAGCGGACCACGCCCTTGTGCGCGACAACCACGTCGAGGCCGGTTGGCTCGGCGACCACGGCGGCGTCAGGCCGGCGGGGAATGATCTCGCTCGATTGCCCGTCGAACAATCCCGTCAGGGCGCTGGCTCCGGAGAAACCGTACTCCTCGTTGACTGTGCAGGCCATTACGACCGTAGGCATTCCGGCGGGCCGCTCCTCGGCCAATCGGGTGACGGCCGCCAACATGGCGGTCATCCCGCCTTTGACGTCGCACGACCCGCGTCCGTAGAGCCGGCCGTCGTCGACGCGAGGTGTCCACGGCTCGATGGTCATGCCGCCGACGGGCACGGTGTCCTGGTGGGCCTCGAAAAGGATCAGTTTACCCCCTCGCGCCGGTTGCACGTCGCCGTCCAACCGTGCGATGATATTCTCCCTCTGAGGGAGCACCTGCTGC
>JBDRTC010000739.1:0-4032 GCA_043824335.1 Planctomycetota bacterium
GCGCAGCGAAGCCCCAGGGCAAAATGGACTGGGGTACCGCTTCGCTTTGCCCCCAGGCACCCAAATCGCCAAGATCGATTGACATGGAGCCCTAGCGCTACACCCATTCCCAGTTCTTGAGCCAACCGTAGCTCTCGGGTAGGTTGGCCCAGGCCCGGTCGGTGGCGCGGTCGAGGTCGGCCTGCTCCTGGGAGTCGAGCTCGCGGCGTTCCAGAACGGCCAGGGCAACGTTGTCGACCTGCTGGGCGTTGATCATGCCCGGGATCGGGGCGGTGATGCGAGGATTCGAGAGGATGTAACGGATGCCCAGCCGGGCGATCCGGTTGTCTTCTTCCTCGTGCGGGTTGCCGGGCGAGCTGTCGCCCTGGAAGAGGGCGTTGCCGGCAAACGGCTTGATGCCGAAGAAGCCGCAGTCGCAATGCTCCAAGGCGGCGAAGAAGCCGGTGGGGTCGTCGGGAAGCAGCTTTGTTTTGGACGTATAGGGCGTGATGACCACGTCGATCTGGCCGGGGAACGTTTCCATCATGTATTTGAGCCAGGGCCGGTCGTGCGAGGAGATGCCGGTCATCCGGGCCTTGCCCGACCGCTTCGCCTTGTCGAGCCCCTCGGCGATCCCTTCCGATTCGGCCAGCGTGTGGGGAAAGATCCACTCGCCGTCGGGGCCCTGGTGACCGTCGACCCCGCAGACGATCCGATAGAGGTCGACGTACTCCTGGTTGGCCTCCTTGAGCGAGTCGTCGAAGACCTGCATGAGAGCGTCGCCCTTGCACTGGTCGCGACTGCGGGCCTCGCGCTCGTACCACGACCAGCCGAGATACATCTGGTCGCGGCGCCCTTCGAGTGCCTTGCTGTAGGCGAGGATTTCGGCGTGGGTGCAGGCGTCGATGTAGTTGATGCCCCGTTCGATGCACCGGGTGACCACGTCGTAGCGGTTCTTTTGGAAGTCGGGGTCGGACAAATCGGCGCTGAGCCAGCTTCCTGAGCCGAAGATGCCGGGCACCATCTTGTCGACCCGTTTCCAGTGCCCGCCCAGGCAGACGGCCGAGACCATCCACTCGGTCTTGCCGCAGCGGCGGTACTCCATGTCGGGGTTGTAGTTGAGGATCTTGCTGGTGTCCAGCTTGGCGGCGCTGCCCGCTTCGACGATGTTGGCGGCCGAAACGCCCGCGGCGAGTGCGGCGGCGCCGGCGGTTGTCTCGCGGACAAACTGGCGACGGGTAACACGCTGGTCTGACATTTCGACTCCTCCTTTTCAGCCCGATGAACCCAATTCCAGCCCCATCATGGCCGATTTCCGGCCGAAAATCAAGTGGCGATCTCGGTCGCGACCGCCCGGCCGCCGGGTGGATCGGCGTCGCTTTCCCGCTCGGCGTCGTGGAGGACCTCGGCGACCTCTTCGCGGCTCCCCAGATAGTAGCAGACCCCCACGGCGGCGATCAGCACGGTGATGATGCGATAGCCCAGCGCGATCGCCAGCCCTTGCCCGGGCTTCATCGCACCGCCGGCGACCGGGGCGAACAGGTAGAGGCGGTCGAGCACGAACTCGAACGGGCCCATCGGCAGCGGCAACACGCCGGCCGCGGCGCTTAAGGGACTGAGAACAAAGTGCATCGGGAGCGAGGGCACGCGGTCGTACAGCCCAGTGGCAATCAAGAAGATCCCCAAAGTGAACAGACTGTGGACGGCCACGCTGATGGCGGCCGAGGCGGCCAGCACGGGCAGCTTGTGCCGATACATCTGCACGGCGTCGACAACCTGCAGAAGCGGCGGCCCCACGTAGGGGATCCTTCCGATCCACCGCGTCGATTTGCCGTTGGTCAAATCGGGCATCAGTGCGACGATCACGCCCAGCGTGGCGACCCCCGTCAACGCCAGCGTGGCGTTCGAGACCCACCGCACCTCGGGGACGTTCCCGAATCCGGTCACCAGCAAGGCGACCGAGGCTACCACGAACAGCAGGTACAAGCCGAGGACCCGATCCACGAACACGCTCGCCAGGGCCTCCGCGTGACGGCCCTTCTGGTGCCGGGCGAGCAGCACGGCCTTGAGCAAATCCCCGCCCACGATGCCCATCGGGGCCAGGTTGAACAGATAGCCCAGGAACCCGATCCGCAGGGCGTCGCGCATCCGAAGCGGCAGGCCCAGCGCGCGGACGAGGTAGCACCAGCGGATCAGCGTCAACAAAACGGCCGCCGCGCAGGCCGCCAAAGCGCATGTCAAGAGGCCCCAATCCTTCGGCTGCTGGCGCAGGTGCGCGAAGGCGTCGTTCCGATGGGCTTCCCACACCAAGTAGGAGAGAATCCCGGCCGAAAGCACGATCTTCAAAAGCGCGATAAGGATTCTTTTCAAAGGTCTGTTCTCTGGGCTCTGAGAGCGGGCGCCATTTTACAGAAGTCCATTCAGGAACTCGGCCCGGCCGAATTCGCAATTTCCCTGCCGACGCGATCCAGATCCGCGTCGACCATCATCTGCACGAGTTCCGGAAAGGAAACGGTAGGCTCCCATCCGAGTACGGTTCGCGCCTTGGTGGCGTCGCCACACAGGGTGTTCACCTCCGCCGGACGAAGGAATTTTGGGTCAATCTCGACGTGCTCTTTCCAATTCAAGCCCACGCAATCGAAGGCCAGCTCGACCAGCTCGCCCACCGAGTGCTGCTGGCCCGTGGCCACCACGTAGTCGTCCGGCCCGTCCTGCTGGAGCATCAGCCACATCGCCCTGACGTAGTCGCCGGCAAAGCCCCAGTCGCGCTTGGCGTCGAGATTCCCCAACAGAAGCTTCTTCCGGAGGCCGAGCTTGATCCGGGCGACCGCGTCGGTAATCTTTCGGGTGACAAACTCCTTGCCCCGCCGGGGGGACTCGTGGTTAAACAGGATCCCGGAGCAGGCGAAAATATCGTAGCTCTCGCGGTAGTTCACCGTGATCCAGTGTCCGTAGACCTTTGCCACGCCGTAGGGGCTGCGTGGCCAGAAGGGCGTCTTCTCGGTCTGCGGCTCTTCCTGAACCCTCCCGAACATCTCGCTGGAGCTCGCCTGATAAAAGCGTATCTTAGGATCGACCAAGCGGACGGCCTCCAGCATCCGGGCAACGCCCAGGGCGGTGAACTCGCCGGTCAACAGCGGCTGGAGCCAGCTCGTAGGCACGAAGCTCTGGGCGGCCAGATTGTAGACCTCCCGTGGCCGGACCGTCTGGATCAGGTTGACGATCGACAACTGGTCGAGCAGGTCCGCCTGATGGAGGGTGACCCTGTCCCCCAGATGGTCTATCCGCTCGAAACTCTCGGTGCTCGCCCTGCGGACCATCCCGTGGACCTCGTAGCCCTTCTCCAGCAGCAGCTCGGCCAAATAGGCCCCGTCTTGTCCCGTAATCCCGGTAATCAGGGCCTTTTGGGGCACGTGGGTCATGTGGGTCCTCGCCAAAGATCGGCCGTGAGAGCCGCAATCTTGGCCGTCGGAGGGGCGGCCGTCAACCGCAGTTTAACACACGGCCGCCCGAATCGGCAGGAGCGACGGACTCACGTCTAAGAACCTTCTGCAACAATGACGCTTTCGATCCCCAGCACGTCCGCAATCTTTGCGATCGAGCGGGCGTGGTGGCCGACGCCCAGGGCGAAGTGATGGGTGGGACCCTCGGCCACCCAGCGCTTGAGGAACGTGCGCACATCGGGCTTAAAGTAGCCCCGGGTGTTCGTGTTGCCGGTGGTGGGGATGGGGCCGCGGACCGACTCCCCCTCGGCCAGCACGAACTTGAACTTGCCCTGGTGTGTTACGCCGATGCTGAGCATGGTGATCGGGCCTTCCTTGATCTTGAACTCGACGCTCGCCCCGAAGCCCGGCTTGCCGTGGTACTTCAGAAGGCTGCGGAGCACGGGCTTTCCCTCGGCGATGTTGACGTGGTGCGGCCCGTCGTGCCCCACCAGCACGAAGCCCTCGCGGAAATCGATGGGGTGGAACTCGGCGAAGCTGCCCCCGATGTCGAGCCGGTCCTCGATCAGCATGGCGATGCAGGTCTTCAGGTCCGACTCGCCGCACATCG
>JBDRTC010000740.1:0-10056 GCA_043824335.1 Planctomycetota bacterium
GAGCCTCGCCGAGCTGGAGGGCCTCGCCGCGCCGGCCGACGTGCGCGCGGCCTGGAGCGAATTGGGCGTGGCGATGACCGTTTGCGTCCGGGGGAAGAAGCAACCACCGTGGTGCCGAACGACCCGGCCCGAGGAGAGCGACGGTTTGCACGTCTGGATCGACACGCGCGATGTCCACAACGTCCATCGGGCAAGCCGCTTCTGCCACCGCGTTTTGTTCATGCCTTTCGGAGGCGGGCGCCGCATGGACCAGCCCGTGGCCCAGTGGTTGCCCATCCACCGCGCCCGGCAGCACCCTCGGGCGATTCCAGCCGAGAGCCTGAAAGTCCGAAGCGAGCCGCAGGACGACGGCTATCGGCTCGACGTCTTCCTCGCGGCTGAGGCCCTAACCGGCTTCGACCCGGCCGAGCACCCCCGGCTCGGGTTCACGTACGCCGTCGTCGACCGCGAGTTGGGCGAGCAGACCCTCGGCGTCGGCAGCCCCATGCCCTATCAGGAAGACCCCAGCCTCTGGGCCACGCTGGAGTTGGTAAGGGAGTGAGCGCCGAGGAGCCGAGGATTGGTAGGTTATGCTTCAGCATATCGGCCAATGTGCCCACGGACCGGATGGGCAGACGGTGGTGTCTGTTATGCTGAAGCATAACCTACACCTGCACCTGCGCCCTTGCCGAAGCGTCGCCGTTGCTCGACAATTCAATGATGGACTTGATCTACCTCGACCACAACGCAACGACCCCCACCCGGCCGGAAGTGGATGAAGCGATGGCCCGGTGCTACGCCGAGGGCTACGCGAACCCGGCCAGCCAGCATCGGCCCGGCCAGCGGGCGCGTCAGGTCTTGGAGGATGCCCGAGAAGCGATCGCCGAAATTCTAGGGGCCGACCTTTCGGCCGCTCCGCCCGACCGGCTGATCTTCACCAGCGGCGGCACGGAAGCCAACACCCTGGCGGTGCTCGGGATCGCCCGGGCTGGGGATGGCAAGGCACCGGGCCGCGTGATCGTCTCCGCGATCGAGCACGCCAGCGTGATCGAGCCGGCCGAGCATCTGATGGACCAGGGCTGGCGACTCGACACGCTCGGCGTCACGCCCGACGGCGTGGTCCAAGTGGAACGCCTGCCCGGACTGCTCGGGCCGGAGACCCGCCTGGTTAGTGTGATGTTGGGGAACCACGAGACCGGCGTCCTCCAACCCGTGTCTGACCTGGTCCCGATCTGCGGCGAGGTGGACGTGCCGCTCCATACCGATGCGGTGCAAATGGCCGGGAAGCTTCCGATCTCATTTCGCTCGCTTGGTGTGTCGGCGATGACGGTCACTGCCCACAAGTTTCAAGGCCCGCTCGGGATTGGGGCCCTGATCCTTCGCGACGGCGTGCCGGTCGAGCCGATTCTCTTCGGCGGACACCAGCAGTCGGGCGTGCGGCCCGGGACGGAGTCGGTCGCGCTGGCCGTGGGGATGCGAACCGCCCTGGAACTGTGGCACAAGGAGCACGGAGCTCACGCCCGACGACTCACGGCCTTGCGCGAGCGATTCGAGAACGGGCTCGAAGCGGGCTTCCCCGACCTGTTGGTCAACGGCTCGGGCGCCGCTCGGCTGCCGCACACGGCCGGCATCGCCTTCCCCGGCCTCGATGCCCAAGTGCTTCTGATGGCGTTGGACACGGTCGGCGTGGCCTGCTCGGTCGGCTCGGCCTGCTCCAGCGGCTCGACGGAGCTTTCGCCCACGCTTCTTGCCATGGGCCTGCCTCGCGAGATCGTGGCCGGCTCGCTCAGGTTCAGTCTCGGCGCCACGACCACCGAAGCGGAAATCGACGAGGCGGTCCGCCGCATTCTGAGCGTGGTGAACGAGTTGAGGGGGTGAAACGGGGGCGCGGCGGTCAGTTTTCCCGGAACCCGGCCGACGTGCCGTCGGCCGCTAAACGGAATTGGCGTGCGCAGCTAAACGAGCGGGAACATCATCGCGGCGAGCATGGTTGCCGCGAGGCCGGCGATGCCCATCAGCGTAACCTGGGGAGTGAGGGCGCGGAGCGCTTCGGCCTCGGTCATGCCGCTCATCTTCGAGATGACCCAGAAGCCGCTGTCGTTCATCCAGGGAAACGGCTTGGACCCGCACCCGATGGCCAGGGCGAGATAGACGGGATGGAAGCTCAACTGGCCCGAGGTGGCGAAATGGCCCAGCACGCCCACGGCGGTGATCATCGCCACGGTGGCGGAGCCCTGGGCGCCGCGGATCAGGGCGGTGACCCCGAAGGCAACGGGGAGGATTAGGAGCGGGTCGATGCCTTCGGTCAGCTTGGCGATTTCGCCGCCCACGCCGCACTGCTCGATCGTGGCCCCGAACGCGCCGCCGGCCGAGGTGATGAGGATGATCACGCCCCCTCCGGCCAAGGCCGTTTGGACGGTCGCGGCAAGCTCTTTGCGAGTCGTCCGTCGTTGCCGCGCCAACGTGCCCAAGGCGATTCCCGCGGCGAGAATCAGGGCGATGTTCTTGTTCCCCAGCGTGTCGACGACGGGCTTGGCGGCAACGATCCACGCGGGCACGCGGCCCGGGTCGAGCGTCCCCAGCCAGGTGTCGAAGCCCGTCTGACCGGCGATGAAGACAACTGGAAGCACGATCGGCAGGAGCGACAGCCCCACGGGTGGCAGCTCGCGCTCGTCGCGGTCGGCAAGCTTTTCCAGATCGGCCAGCGACACGTCGGCCGACTCGCGCAAGGGCAGATCCCAGCGTCGATTGATCCACAGGGCCGCGAGATACCCTGCCGTGGCTGAAACCATCCCAACCAGGCAGCCGACGAGGATCATCGTGCCCAGGTTGACCCCCAGCTCGTTGGCCACGTAGAGCGGCCCGGGCGTGGGCGGCACCAGCGAATGGGCGATTGACCCGCCGGCCACGATCGACAGCACGTACAACAGGTAGTTCTTCCCGGTGCGAAGCCGCATCGCCTTGGCCAGCGGGATCATCAGGTAAAAGACCGTGTCGAAGAAGACCGGAATGCCCAACAGGAAGCTGCTCCCGACGAACGCCACCGGCGCCCGGGCTTGTCCCAACAGCCGCAGAGCGGAGCGCACGATCCGGTCGGCCGCGCCGCTATCCAACAGGCACTTCCCGATGATCGACGCCATGGCGATCAGGATGCCGATCTTGCCACACGTCGCGCCGAAAGCCACCGCCACGCGTTCCGGGGCACTCGACTGGACGAACTGTCCGGCAGCTTCCTCGGACCACGGCGACCTCCTCTCGGCAACCTGCTCTTGAGCGTATTGATCGAGTGCTTCTGTCGACGTGAGCATGGCGACCAACAAGGCCGCCAGCAAGAGCGCCAGGAAAGCGTGCAGCCGCAACAGCAGTATGCCGCCCAACACGACGGCGATGGCGATGAGCAAGATCCACACGGGATGCACGGCAGGAGACTCCTGGTGGTGGCTCGGGCTGATCACAACAGCGGGCTGATCACAACAGCGGGCTGAGCAGCTTGGCGATGTTCTCCAGCACTTTCTGGACTGCCGGACGTTGTTTCCACTGCTCGGCAGTCAGTTGGATCGAATCCTGGATGTATTGCCTTTGCTCCGCTCGCAGCCGCTCGGTCACGTCGGAGTCGTAGAGGAGCAGGTTGACCTCGAAATTCAAGGCGAACGAGCGGATGTCAAAATTGCTCGTCCCCAAAAACGCCACGGCATTGTCGATGCTCATCGTTTTCGAGTGCAGGAGCCCCGCCTGGTAGAGGTGCAGCTTGACCCCGGCATCCAACAGCTCGCCATAATACGCGCGAGAGGCCAGCGCGACCAGCCAGCGGTCGGACCGGCGCGGGACGATCAGCTCGACGTTCACCCCGCTCAACACGGCGACCTCAAGCGCCTGCATGAACGGCTCGTCGGGCACAAAGTACGGGGTGGTGAGGATCACGTGCTCCCGGGCGTCGTGCAGCGCCGCGACCACCATCCGCTGGTAATTCTCCGTGGGGTAGCTCGGCCCGCTGGGCAGCGTCTGCACGGGGATCGTTCCGGCCACCAGCGGTTCGGGAAAGACGTCCGGGCCGGAGAGGATTTCGTCGGTCTCAAAGTACCAGTCGGCCAGGAACACCGCCTGGAGTTCCAGCACCACGGGGCCCCTCAAGCGGGCCATCATATCGTGCCAAGCCAGGTCCTTGTGCCCGTAACTGGCGTTGACGATGTTCTGGGATCCCGTGTAGGCAGCGCGACCGTCGATCACCGCCAGCTTGCGATGGTTTCGCAAATCGATTCGGGCGGCGCGACGACGGAATATGCCGGCCGGAAGCGTCTCGTGCAATTCGACGCCTTGCTCGATCATTCGCGGGCCCAACCGCTTGAACATCCGTGCCGAGCCGACCGAGTCGACCAGCACCCGGCACTTCACGCCCCGCTCTACGGCCCGGGCCAGCGCATCGGCGACGCGCCGGCCCGTTTCATCGTCGGCATACATGTAGAACAGCAGGTGAACGTGGTGCTCGGCCGCGTCGACGTCGGCGATCAACCGATCGATGACGACTTCCGTGCGGGTCATGAGTTCCACGTCGTTCCCGCCCAGGATGGGCATGTACCCGAGACGCTCGGCCAGCGTGACCGTGGCCATCGACGTTGGCCCGAGCACCGGATGAACGACGCTCGGATGGTTCTCAAAACGGCGTCCGATGGCCCTTAGCTCCTCCAGGAGCCGGGCGTGCTGCAAGGTTCGCCGACGCGGCAGCCGGTTCTCGCCGACCAGCAGATAGAGAGCCAGGCCCACCCAAGGCAGGAAAAAGATGACCAGCAACCAAGCCATCGCCGCGCTCGGCTGCCGACGGCGCGTGACGACCACCACCAGCATCCCCAGCCGGATCACCCATTCGCCGACGTAGTAGAAAGTCCAGAAGTTTGGCCAGGGGTCCATTTTTCTTCGGCCGGCGCCACCTGGATTGGGGAGGAGCTCCGAAGAGCGATTATAGGGCGATCGAGCGGCCAGAACAACCCGTTTGGCTGGTCGGCACTAGCACTCCCGGGCCATAGGCCATGGAAACACTGCTCGCATGGCAACGTACATCAGAACGCGGACGGGGGCGGCCCGGCCGTTCCTCCTGCGAATCGCATCTCGTGGGCTTCTGCTTCAGCGTGAAAGCCCCGCATATCCGGCACTCCAGTCATTCCACAAGTAACAATTAGGTAGTGGTTTATGCCAATTCGAACCACGCCGGGTGAGTCCGAAAGAAATAATCGGCGCACAATATTTCAGAATAACGACCGGACCTGCTTGATTTCTTTCACTCCAGTGAAGATAATCGTATCATTGTAATGAGAACTCGGCCCTGGGACGCATTTCCATGCTCGGAGAAGAACGCCGCAGTCGCCTTCTGGAGTTGGTGCGGGCGCGGCGGTTTGCTTCCCCGCGGGATTTGGCCAAGGAGCTGGCCGTCTCCGAGTCGACGGTCCGTCGGGATTTGGAGCAGTTGGAGGAGTTGGGCTCGGCCAAACGGACCCACGGGGGGGTGCTGTACACCGAGACCTCGCCGAAGCTGCCCCATTTTGACGCGCGGCAATCCAGGCATTGGGAACAGAAAAGAGCCATCGCCGAGTGTGCGGCAGGGTGGATCGAAGATGGGGAGTCGGTCCTTTTGGGTGGAGGAACTACCACCTATGAGGTCGCCCGGCTCCTGGTAGGACGCCCCCTGCACGTGGTGACGAACTCCCTTCCGGTGGCCAACCTGTTTGTGACGCATCCGGGCAGCGACCTAGTCTGGATCGGCGGAAACATCTGCCCCCGGACCGGCGTCGCCCAGGGACCGTACGCGGAGCAGATGATCGCCTCGCTCCGGGTGCGAAAAACGATCCTGAGCGTGGCGGCGGTCAACGACGAGGGCTTTTTCGACAACAACGCGCTTCTGGTGGGAACGGAACGGGCGATGACCAGCGCCGCCGATGAGGTGTTTTTCCTGGTTGACAGCTCCAAGTTCGGGCACCAGAGCCTGGTGCACGTGTGCGGGCTCGAGGCGGTCAGGAATCTCGTCGTCGACAACGGCATCAGCGAAGACTGGCGGAGCAAGCTCTTGGCGGCCGGCATCAACCTTTTGGTTGCCGGTCCGGCCGACAACGTTTAGGGAGCGAGAAACGCAGCATGAGCATGGCGACTAGTCTGGATCGAAGCCTCGTGGAAGAGATCGTCCGCGAGATCGTGCTCAAGCAGGTCGGGGCGCCGGACGGCAAACCCAACCTGGTGGTGAGCATCTCCGCCCGGCACGTTCACCTGACCGACGAAGACGTGGAAACGCTCTTTGGCCCGGGGCGCAAGCTCACGCCGATGAAGGACCTTTACCAGGACGGATTCTATGCCGCCGAGGAAACCGTGATGGTGGTCGGCCCGCGGCGGCGGATGCTGCCGTCGGTGCGGATTCTGGGCCCCACCAGGCCGGCCAGCCAGGTGGAGTTGGCCTTCACCGACGGGATCTCCTTGGGAATCGATCTGCCGGTCCGCGCGAGCGGCAAGATCGAGGGAACGCCCGGCTGCGTGCTGGTTGGGCCCGAGGGGGTCGTGGACCTCGAACGGGGCGTGATCCGCGCCGAGCGGCACGTCCACATGAGCCCGCAGGACGCAGCGCATTACGGTGTCCGCACCGGCGAACGCATGAGCCTTCGCGTCTATTCGCCGTGCGCCACGGTGTTCGAGGACCTCTTGGTTCGCGCGGATGAGGGCATCAAGCTCGAAGTACACCTCGACACCGACGAAGGCAACGCAGCCGATCTGGAGAACGCCGAGAAGGTGGGATTGTTCAAACCGTAGTTTTTCACGTATCCGCAACCTTGTGACAACACGAACCTAACGTATCGGGAGAATCGAGCCATGGCAAAAGCAATGGAAGCGCTGGGAATGATTGAGACCAAAGGGTTCGTCACCCTGGTCGAAGCCAGCGACGCAATGATGAAGGCGGCCAACGTCGAGTTCCTCGGCTGGGACAAGGTCGGCAGCGGCCTGGTCAGCGCGTTTGTGACCGGCGACGTCGCCGCGGTGAAGGCGGCCACCGACGCCGGGGCCGCCGCCGGGAGCCGGATCGGCGAAGTGGTGAGCGTCGAGGTCATCCCCCGGCCTCACGACGACCTCGGCGTCGTCTTGCCGCAGGTCGCCAAGGGCAGGAAGCCGACTTCCGCCTCGGCCTCGTAAGCTTGCAGCTTGAGAACACGCAATTACCTCCAAAGACAACTGAAGAAGGGAAGATCCGACGATGCAAGACGCCATTGGACTATTGGAAACCAAGGGCCTGGTCGCGCTGGTGCTGGCGACCGACGCCATGGCAAAAGCGGCGAACGTCCAGATCGCCAAGCGAGTGCAGATTGGCGGCGGACTGGTCACCACGGTCGTCCGGGGCGACGTGGGCAGTGTCCGCGCCGCCGTGGAAGCCGGCGCCAACGCCGCCGGCCAAGTGGGGGAACTGGTGGCCAGCCACATCATCCCCCGTCCCGCCGACGGCGTGGTCAATGCCTACCTTTCGTAGCGGAGTGAACGGAAGCCACCGTGTGCCCGCGGGCTGACCGGCAACCTGACCGGCGGCCTCGGGGCGCACTACCGGGAGAAGGAAGCCATGAAGATCCTCGTAGCCAACCTCGGGTCGACGAGCTTTAAGTATCGTCTCTTTGACATGGACGACGAGGGCCAGATCGCGCGCGGCGCGATCGAGCGGATCGGCTCGCCGGAAAGCCGCTCGACCGCCGAAATCGGCCAGCGCCGGCTGGAACAGGTGCTCCCCGTGCCCGATCACGCCGAGGCGGTGCGCCAGTGCCTGGCTCAGTTGACCGACCCCGAGTCGGGCTGCCTGGCCGACGCAGCCGAGGTCGCGGCGATCGGCTTCAAGGCGGTGCACGGCGGATCGATCAGCGGGGTCCAACGGGTGACCGGCGACGTGCTCGCCGCTATGGAGAAGATGAACCACGTGGCGCCGGCCCACAACCCGCCCTACATCAACGCCATGCGGCTATTGAGCGAGAAGTTTCCGGAAATCCCGCTGGTCGCGGCGTTTGAGACCGACTTCCACCGGACGATCCCCGACCGGAACCGTTTCTACGGCGTCCCCTATGAATGGGCGGAAAAGGCGCTCATTCGCCGATGGGGATTTCACGGTGCCAGCCACCGCTACATTGCCACCCGAACCGCCGAACTCCTGGGACGCGACGACCTCAGGATCATCTCCTGCCATCTGGGCGGCTCCAGTTCGCTCTGCGCCATCCGCGGCGGCCAAAGCGTTGCGACGAGCATGGGGATGAGCGCGCAGACCGGGCTCCCGCACAACAACCGCGCAGGCGATTTCGACCCCTTCGCGCTGCCGCTGGTGATGGAGTACACCGGTAAGTCGCTTTCCGAGGTGCTCACGGTGCTGGCCTCCGAGAGCGGCCTGCTGGGCTTAAGCGGCTTAAGCGGCGATGTGCGCGACCTCAGCGAAGCGGCCGATCAGGGGAACGCCCGGGCGCAGTTGGCGCTCGACATGTTCGCTTCGAGCGTGCGGCACTACCTGGGGGCGTACCTGGTCGAGCTGGGCGGGGCCGACGTGATCGTGTTCACCGGCGGCATCGGCGAAAACCGCGCCCACTTCCGCACCGAGGTCCTCTGCGACCTGGAGGAGTTGGGCATTGGGCTCGATCCGGCGGCCAACGACGCGCTCAAAGGCGAGGGCCCCATCCACGCCGACCGGAGCAGGACGCAGGTTTGGGTGGTGCCGACCAACGAGGAGCTGATCGTCGCCCGGCAGACCAAACAACTACTGGAGGACTAACGCGATGTTCCTCGGCAAGGTCACCGGTTCGCTCGTTTCCACACAGAAGGTCGATTCGATGGTCGGCCGGAAGCTCCTGGTCGTCGAGCCCTACCGCCTGGACGCGGAGACCCGCGCCACGCTGAAGACCACCGGGCGGACCTTCGTGGCCGTCGACACGGTGGGGGCGGGCGAAGGGGAGTTCGTGCTCGTGGTGCAGGGGTCGAGCGCCCGGCTGACCCCCGAGACCAAGTCGCTCCCGGTCGACGCGGCGATCATCGGAATTATCGACAGCGTGCATGTCGACCACTTGTGCGTGTACCACAAGGAAAGGAGTCCGTCCGAATAGGCACGGCAGGTCCACCTTTTCAAAGAACCATTCAATCTGGGAATCCAGCTCGGAAGGCTCCTAACCCATGCAAGTCAACGAGACATTTGTTCGCACCGTGGTGGAACAGGTCCTCAGCCGGCTCGGCGGGCACCGCGGCGAAGCCGTGGTCGACGGCACGGCCGGCCCCGTGGTTTTTGGAAAGACCGGCGGCGGCTACCAGGGCCGGTTCGGCGTGTTCAACTGCGTGGACGAGGCGGTGGCCGCGGCCACCGAGGCGTTCAACGAGCTCTCCCGCCGGACGATTGAGGACCGCAAGCGGATCATCGATCACATCCGGCGGATTTCCATCGACCAGTGCGTCGAGCTGGGCACGATGGAGATGGAAGAGACGAAGATCGGCCGGCTCGACCACAAAATCGAGAAGCTCAAGGTGCTCGGCGAGCGTTCGCCCGGCGTGGAGTTCATGCGAAGCGAGGTTTTTAGCGGCGACCACGGGCTGGCGGTCATCGAGCACGCCCCCTTCGGCGTGATCGGGACGATTACTCCGGTGACCCACTCCCTGCCCACGATCACCGGGAACGCGGTGAGCATGATCGCCGCCGGAAACACGCTGGTCGTCAACCCGCACCCGAGCGGGAGACGCGTGGCGGCCGAAGGCGTCCGCCGCTTCAACGAGGCGATCTACCGCGACCTGGGAATCGACAACCTCATCGCCCTGATTGCCGAACCCACGCTGGAAACGGCCGACGCGATCTTCAAGCATCGCGGCGTGGCGCTGCTTTGCGTGACCGGCGGTCCCGGGGTCGCCCGGGCGGCGATGCGGCAGTCGAAGCGGGCGATCGTGGCCGGGCCGGGGAACCCGCCCGTGGTGGTCGACGAAACGGCCGATCTCGACCGCGCCGCCCGATCGATCATCCGGGGAGCCGCCTACGACAACAACCTCCTCTGCATCGCTGAAAAACAGGTGTTCGTGGTCGATCAGGTGTTCGACGCGATGATG
>JBDRTC010000741.1:0-2198 GCA_043824335.1 Planctomycetota bacterium
GCAGCACGTCGGCGGCCGCGTGGTCGGTGATTCGCCAGGTGGACCCCCGGCCGAGCTTGCCCTCGGCGATCTCGTACCGCATCAGCCACAGGTCGTAATTCGGCCGGGCGTTGGGATTCGAATGGTCGGCTCCCGCCCAAATGATATACGGGGCGGTCGGGTGCCAATAGGGGGCCCAGTTGACGGCTTCGCCCTCGGTGAGTGCCACGTCGTCCGTGCCATCGATGCGGATGGCATGAATTTGCAGGTAGTGCTCCTTCTTCCGGTCGCTGCGGAAGATCACCCACTGATTATCCGGCGAGGTGAACGGCCCGCCGTCGTAGCCGGGGACGTCGGTCAACTGCCTGACGCCCGTGCCGTCGGCGTTCATCACGAAGAGGTCCGGGTCGCCGTCTCGCGTGCTGGTGAAGACGATCGACCGCCCGTCGGGCGAATAGGCCGCTTCGGCGTCGTATCCGTGGGCCGTGGTCAGTCGGCGGAGGTTGTTGCCGTCGGGGTCGGCCTCAAAAATGTCCATCTGGGGGTCGAACGGCCAACTGTACCGGCTGCGCTTGCCCGAGCGGGCCTCTTCGGCCTGCCTCTTGAGCTCGGCGGCCTCGGTTTCGTCGAGCTTGGGGTCGAGGTGGCTGGAGGAGAAGAGGATTTTGGAGCCGTCGGGGGTGAAGTAGCTGCACGTGGTCCGTCCCCGGCCCGTGCTGACCATTTGCGGCGGGCCCCCGGCCAACGGCTGTGTGTAAATCTGGTAGAAGGGGTAGTCCTTGGAGATCGCCTGGTAGATGATCGTCTTCATGTCGGGCGAAAAATACCCCTCGCCTGCCTTGACGAAGCCCGAGGTGACTTGGCGGACGTTGCCGAGGTACGTCGGCTCAACGGATTCTTCGGCGAACGACTGCCCGGCGCAGGCCACGACGACAAGCGCCGCCAGCCGGCGCAGGTCCATTTTCACAAGGGTGCGGTTCAGCATGGGATTGACCGTGTGTTGAGGAAGTCGATGTCTGCCCCAAAAAATATCGAAAACTTGCCGCGAGAACAACCGGCCGGTATATTGCCCGCGAGATTCGCAGACTGACAGGAAGGTGCGAGCCATGAAAATCTACACGCGGACCGGTGATTCGGGCGAGACGGGGCTGTTCGGGGGCGGCCGCGTGGCGAAGGACTCGCCGCGGATCGAGGCCTTCGGCACGATCGACGAACTGAACGCCGCGTTGGGCCTGGTCCGAGCCGAGAAGGTCCCAGACGAGATCGACCGCCTCATCGAGCGGCTTCAGCGCGAGCTGTTCGAGGTGGGCCTGGAACTGTCGACCCCCGACCCGGTCGCACGGGCGACGCGCACGATCGGGCCCGGGCACGTCGAGGCCCTGGAGGCCGACATCGACCGATGCGAGGCGGCGCTTGAGCCCCAGAAACGGCTCATCCTGCCCACGGGCAACCGGGCCGGCGCCGCCTTGCACCTGGCCCGGGCGATCTGTCGCCGGGCCGAGCGGCGGTTGGTCTCGGCGATCGGCCAAAGCCCGGAAGAGATATCGGCGGTGCTCTTGGTCTATCTGAATCGGCTGAGCGACCTGCTTTTTGTGCTCGCCCGAAGTGTGAACGCCCGGGCCAGTGAGCCGGAAGTCCCGTGGCAAGGGCCCGAGTAGACTGTGAGGTGGAACTTCCGGGCGATCTTCATCTGACGCGATCGCGCGGGCCAGTGGACCGGATCGACTCGATTCGATAGAGTGGCCACGTGGGTTTGCACCGACTCCCGCGGGCGGAACCGGAACGGTCGCCGGCGGCACGATACCGAGGAGACCTCCAATGAAAAAGGTCGAAGCGATTATCCGGCACTTCAAGCTGGAAGACGTCAAAAGCGCGCTCACGGAACAGGGGGTCCGGGGCATGACCGTGACCGAGGTCCGCGGTTTCGGCCGGCAGAAAGGGCACACGGAAATGTACCGGGGGACCGAATACACGGTCGACTTCGTCCCCAAGATCAAGATCGAGGTGGTCGTGCCGGAGGCCGACCTGCAGGGCGTGCTCGATTCGATCATGCGGTCCGCCCAGACGGGGCAACTCGGCGACGGGAAGATCTTCGTCAGCGACCTCAGTCACACCATCCGCATCCGAACCGGCGAACTCGACCAGGAAGCGCTTTGAGGGCGCTCACAAATAACTGAATTGTAGCAGGCACACGCCGTGTGCCGTCCGCCGATTACGGC
>JBDRTC010000742.1:0-6830 GCA_043824335.1 Planctomycetota bacterium
CGCTTCGCGGCTTGTTCCTTTCATATAGGCCTAACCCGCCATTTTGCAAAAGTCCAGTTATATCTGAGCGCCGGCGCGGGATCGGGGACAGTCCCGTTTTCGGCTCGCGAAAACCAGGACTGTCCCCGCGAGCACGGGCGAGCCCTTTTTCACTCGTGCTCAGTTGGTCAAGTCGTTGACTGCCGGCGGCGCGGCATTTGTAGTTCGACCTTCTCGCCCTTCATCTTTTCAAAGCTTTCCTTCTGCTCGGCAGTCAGCACTCCCAGGGCTTTCTCACCCGCGTCGTTGCGGATCTCGCGAAGCTTCTGGAACGCCTCCGACCGCTGTTCGTCGGTTGCATCGCGCATGGTGCCGTACAGCTCAGATTGCCTCGTCTGCAAGTCCTTGTTGATTTCGGCCAATTTTTCCTTCTGCTCCTCCGTGAGTTCCAGTCTTCCGGCGACATACCTGCTGGCCAAGCTGTCCACAACAGCACGGACTTGCATGCGGATCTGGTACAGTCGCATCATCTGCTCTCTTTCCAGAACGTCGCGAAGCTGCTCGCGGACCTTCCCATCGAACTCGTCGCGCATCTCGGACGTCTTAGCCCGACGCTGGTCGCGGTCCTCGATTTCTCGCAGGGCAGTATACTGGTCTCTCATCTGTGCCCCGAGTGTTTCGACGACCTTCCGGACCTTGGCCGTCTGCTCCTCGCTCAGTTTCATCTCCTTTTGAACTTGCTCCAGCCTCAGCAATCCGAGGAGACTGCCGCGACTCGAACCCCTCCCAAACCCCCGTTGAGCCCCTTCGGCGGCCCTGGCTTGAGCGGCGGCAACGAGTACTGCCCCCAACACCAGCGCCGTCGCCAACACCAACCAGCTTCGAATTCGGTTCATCTCTTCTTCCTTTCAAATCGGGGAAACAGAACCACTAACCAGTCACAGACATAATCGTTCTTCTCTCGACGAAGCTCATTCCACCGCCCCGCCCCCGTGTAGATCACGGTTTCCCCATTGATGACCGGAGTGGCAGAGTTGGTGGACATCCTTTGAGGGACGAACGGGAGCTGCCACAGGAGCTTTCCATCGGACAGGCTAACGGCCACGATGCTTTTCTCGGTAAGCGTCACGATCTGCTCCGTGCCTTCCACCGTTAGCACGACGGGCGAGGCGTACTCCGGGCCTTCGGCACCCCATTGTTTAGTGTGCAAATGCGGCAATGTCAACACTCGCGATCCTCAAAGTGGCACGTCGGCCGCATCTTTCCGCCGGCGGCCCTTGACCGGCCGTCTTCACTTGGGGTACGATGATGGGTTGCCATGGCCCGGCCCCCACGCCATGGAGCCTCCCATCTTGCCATTTGCCATGCCCGAACGACGCGACGACCTGCGGAACATTGCCATCATTGCCCACGTCGATCATGGAAAGACGACGCTGGTCGACTGTATGCTGCGCGAGAGCGGGCAGTTCCGCGAATCGCAGCTTTTGGGCGAGCAGATTCTCGATACGAACGATCTGGAACGGGAACGCGGGATCACGATCCTGGCCAAGAATATCGCCATCCCTTACAAGGGTGTGAAGATCAACATCATCGACACGCCGGGCCATGCCGATTTCGGGGGCGAGGTCGAGCGGGTGTTGCGGATGGCCGACGGATGCCTCGTCCTGGTCGATGCGGCCGAAGGGCCCATGCCGCAAACGCGGTTCGTCTTAAGCAAAGCGCTCGAAGAGGGCCTGCGACCGATCGTGGTTATCAATAAGATCGACCGCGGCGACGCCCGGCCGTACGAGGTGGTCGATGAAATGTTCGAGCTGTTCCTGCAGCTCGGAGCCGACGATTCGCTGGCCGATTTCCCGTATCTGTTCGCCAGCTCGAAGGAGGGTTTCGCCACCGACGATCCCGACGTGCCGGGCGACACGATCCGGCCGCTGATGGATTTGATCCTCAAGGAGATCCCCGGCCCGGCGGTCGACGTCGGCGAGCCGCTGCAGATGCTTGTCACCACGCTCGACTGGTCCGATTACGTGGGCCGCATCGCCATCGGCCGCGTCCGGGCGGGGTCCATTCGTAAGGGGCAAAGCGTCGTGTTGATGCAGGCCGACGACCGCGAGGTGCAAGGCAAGGTCGCCTCGGTCTCTACGTTCGACAAGCTCGGCCGCAACGAAGTCGACGAGGCCGATGCGGGCGACATCGTGGCCGTGGTCGGGCTGGCCGACGTCGAGATCGGCGATACGATCTGCGCGGCCCAAGCGCCCCGGGCGTTGCCGCGCGTGAGTGTCGATGAGCCGACCTTGCGCATGACGTTCGGCATCAACAGTTCGCCCTTGGCCGGACGCGATGGGAAGTACGTGACCAACAGCCACCTGCGCGAGCGACTCATGCGCGAGTTGGAACGGAACGTTGCTCTGCGCGTCGAACCGATTCCCGGCACCGAACAATTCGCCGTCTCGGGACGCGGCGTGTTGCACCTTTCCGTGCTGATCGAGACCATGCGGCGCGAATCGTACGAGCTGTCGGTCGGCAAGCCGGAAGTGATTTTCCGTCGGAGGAACGGCGTGGTCGAGGAACCGTTCGAGACGCTCGTCGTCGAAGTCCCCGACAACCAGACGGGCCCGGTCATGGAAATAGTCGGTGCCCGACGCGGCCAATTGTCCCACATGACGAGTCGTGGCGACTACACGCACTTGACCTTCTCGGTCCCCGCCCGAGGGCTCATCGGACTGCGCACGCGGCTCTTGAACGCCACGCAGGGGACGGCCGTGATCCATCATCGGTTCGAAGCCTACAAGCCGAAGGAGCAGTCGATCCCCGGCCGTTCGACCGGCGTGCTCGTTTCGACCGTGCCGGGCAAGGCGGTCGCTTTTGCATTGGACACCCTCCAGCAACGTTCCGAGTTGCACGTGGCGCCGGGCGACGTCGTGTACGAGGGCATGATCGTCGGCGAGAACAGCCGGAGCGGCGACATGGACGTCAACCCGACCAAGGAGAAGAAGCTCACCAACATCCGGGCCGCCGGGAGCGACCGCAACATTCTCTTGAAACCGGCCCGACGCCTCTCGCTCGAAGAAGCCCTGGAGTTCATCGAAGCCGACGAACTCGTCGAGATCGGGCCGACCCACATGCGACTGCGCAAGATTCTCCTAAGAGAATCCGACCGCCGCCGCGCGACTCGGGCAAAGGCGAAGGAAGTGCAAGGCTCGTGAAACACATTGACTTAGGGATTTGAATCGGCTCCTCTGTGCGGTGGCCGCCGGCTTGCAATCGGGCGCCCGATCCGTCACAATCGGCGTCTCGCGAGCCGAGCGCGGTATCGGGGCAAGAGCGTCGGAGCGGGAAGTCCCGATCGAGATGAGCGAGCAGCAATCGAGCCGACAACACGCTTCCTCCCAAGACGACCCCTCCCACGCAACCGAGGCCCCGCCGCAGCGAATCAGGGGCATCCTCGCCCGGCTGGGACCGGGTGTGATTCTCGCCGCCTCGATCGTGGGATCCGGCGAGTTGATCATGACCACCAAGACCGCAGCCCAGGCAGGCTTCTGGCTCTTGTGGCTGATCATCATCGGCTGCGTGATCAAGGTCTTTGTTCAGGTGGAGTTCGGCCGTTACGCGATATCCTCGGGCAAGACGACCATGACGGCCCTCGACGAGGTGCCCGGGCCGCGGTGGCGGGCCAACTGGATCCTCTGGTACTGGCTGGTGATGTTCGTCGTCAGCCTGGCGCAGCTCGGCGGGATCGTGGGGGGCGTGGGGCAGGCGCTGGCCATGAACCTGCCGCTGAACGGAAGCTTCAACCGACTCTTGGAGGAGCAGAAACACTGGGACCGGCAGGCCGAGCCGATCGAACGCCAATTGCGGGAAAAGGAGGCCAGTGCGATCCGGGGCGACGACCCAAACGCCTCCGAAGCCGCCCGGGAGCGAATCCAACAAACGGTTGAGGCCCAATTGGGTACACGCCCCAACTGGAGAAGCCGCGCGGAGTTCTACTGGGCCGACGACGTCTGGTGGTCGGCGATCGTCGCGCTGGCGACCGTGGTGATCCTGGCCGCCGGCCGGTACGCGATGATCGAGGGGTTCTCCGCCGTGATGGTCGCGTCGTTTACCCTCGTCACGGTGTTTACCGTGTTCGCCCTGCAATCCTATGCAGATTGGGCCGTCCGTTGCAGCGATTTGGCCGACGGCCTGAGTTTTCGCCTCCCACCGCTGTCCGAAGGCATGAGCCGATGGACGCCCCTGGCCACGGCCCTGGCCACCTTCGGGATCATCGGCGTGGGCACCAACGAATTGATCACCTATCCGTATTGGTGTCTGGAGAAGGGCTACGGCCGATTCACCGGCCCCCGGGACGAGTCGCCCGAGTGGGCCCAGCGGGCGCGGGGATGGATCCGGGTGATGCGATGGGACGCCATGATCTCGATGGTGATCTTCACCTTCGCCACGATCGCCTTTTATCTCTTGGGCGCGGCCGTGTTGCATCGCCAGGGATTGGACCCGGAGCAGAACGAGATGATTAGCGTGTTGGGCGAGATGTACGTGCCCGTGTTCGGCGCCTGGGCGAAATGGCTGTTCCTATTCGGGGCGTTTGCCGTCTTGTACTCGACGTTCTTCGTGGCCAACGCCGGCCACACGAGAGTGGCCTCCGACGCGATTCGCGTTTTCGGCGCGGGTGCCCGCACCGAGGAAGCCCGGCACTGGTGGATCACTCTCTTCTGCTTCGTGTTCCCGCTTTTCTCCCTGGGCTGCTACGTTGTTTACCGTTATCCCGTTGTACTTGTCGCGGCCAGCGGGGTGATGCAGGCGATTATGCTGCCGATGCTCGCCGGGGCGACGCTCTACTATCGCTACCATCGCTCGGACAAGCGAATCGCCCCGGGCCGGGCGTGGGACGCGATGCTCTGGATCAGCGCCCTCGGCATGCTCGTCGCCGGCGCCTGGATCGCCGTCACCAAGCTCGCCGAGCTGGCCGCAAAGCTGTTCGGCTGACGGTTCAGGCGCAGGTTGTGCCATTCGCTTCCAGGATTGAGGGATGCCCTGTCCGCACCGCGGAGAGAGGGACCGTGTTCTTGCCGAGTTCCATGGGCAGTCCCCGATCTTGTTTCGCCGCGTCTAGACCTTGGGCAGTTGCCACGGGTCGCGGCGCTCGCGATCAAGCCAGCCGTTGGCCTCTTCGTCGTCGACGAACCGCCACGCCTGGGGGTCCCACCGCAGCTTGCGGCGATTCCAGTAGGCCAGGTTGCCCAAATGGCACACGGTGACCGAGCGGGCGCCGATCTCGACGTCGGCGACCGGCCGTTGGCGGGAACGGATCAAGTCGAGCCAGTCGCGGTGGTGGCCCGGCGACTTGTAGAGATGCACGTCGTTCTCGCCCAACGGCTCCTTGACGATGCTCTCCGGCTCGCTCGATAGGTGCCCGCGGTTGATGTGCAGCTTGCCCTCGCTGCCCTGGAAAACGCATCCGCCCGGGCCGCCGTGGAACATCTCGACGCCGCTGGCGTACACGTACTTCACCCCTTGTGCCGCGTTCGGATCCTCAGGCGGGATGATCTCGACGGGGCCCGACTGGTCCATGCCAAGGGCCCATTGGGCAATGTCGAAATGGTGGGCGCCCATGTCGGTCATGCCGCCCCCGGAGTATTCACGATACGCCCGCCAGGCGGGGAAATGGTTGTGCAAGCCGCGGGGGCTGAGGATCGAGTGGTACGGGCGCTCGGGCGTCTGGCCCAACCACATGTTCCAATCGAGGCCCGGTTCCATGGGCTCTTCGGGCAGGTCGCACCAGCGGCTCGGGCCCCCCACGCCCACGTGTACCGTCTTCACCTGGCCGAGGCGGCCGCTACGCACGAGCTCGCACGCCAGGCGGAACTGGCCAAAGACGCTGGAACGCTGCTGGCTGCCGGTCTGGAGCACGCGGCCGTGTTTGCGCACGGCGTCGATGCACCGCTTGGCCTCGGCGATCGTGAGCGTGAGCGGCTTTTCGCAGTAGACGTCCTTGCCGGCCTTGCACGCTTCGATGATGGGCGTTGCGTGCCAGTGGTCGGGGGTGGCGATCACAACGGCGTCGACGTCGTCGCGGGCGATCAGCTCCCGGAAATCGCTGTATTGATCGCAGCCTCGGTAGGCGCCGTCCTTGCCGTACGCGTCGTCGACGCGCTTCTTGGCGTGCTCGCGGCGCGTCGTGTCCACTTCGCAAACGGCCAATGCCTGGACGTCGCCGAACCTCAACAGCGTGCTCAGGTGATAGTCGTTGGCCATCTTCCCGCAGCCGATGAACGCGACCGTGATCCGCTCGCTCGGCGCGGCTTGCTCCTCACCCCCAAAAACCGACATCGGCACGATCATGGGCGCGGCCGTCGCGGCAGCCGCGGCGCCCCCGAGAAACCGCCGGCGCGTGATCCGGGCCGTGTGCTTCTTCATCGCGAACCTCCTCCGAAAGCGATTTCCATCGGTTCAAGTCCCAGTCTTCCCCACCGAGAATAGTCCAACCGCTCCGGCATGCAACCCTCGGATGGAAATCTCTTCCTCGATTGCTGCTTCGGTTCCCCCTTTTCCAGCGACGTTTGCGGGACCACTAAGGGGCGGCCGAAGAATTGCTCGGGGACTGTCCCGATTTTCCCGCAGGGAAAATGGGACTGTCCCCCTCGCAAACCGGGAAATTATATGTCGGCCGCGCCTAACCAAGAAACAACCGGCAGATGTGTCGCTGGTAGAGATTCTCCGTTACGTTCCTGGCAATCACGTCGGCGTGTTTCTCCAGCGCCTCGAGAAAGCGATCACCCATGTCCGCAGCTACCTTGTAGCCCACGTGCAGGAGTTGACGGAGACTGGGATTGTAGGCCTCGCACCTTGGGTCGTGG
>JBDRTC010000743.1:0-6874 GCA_043824335.1 Planctomycetota bacterium
AATCATCGCCTCGATTTTCGTTTCCAAACGGCATTCCATCGCCCAAACCCACCATTTTTACAGGTTTGTCCCCCTGATCGCCAAATCCGAAACCCTTTTCTACAAAATCCCGTGCCAAACGCAAAGTGCGGAATGCACCCCCCTTGCCCCGCCCCGGTCAATTGGTCTGGACTCGGGCGGCCCGTTCTGGGAAACTCCCGCCCCGATCGTGACCACTCATCGAGACCATGGTGCGATGTTCCGCTCGGTCCTGACTCTCGTCAACCGCATGCCGCTCGGCCGCTGGTGCTCTCTGGCGACGCTCGTCGTCTGCCTGGGCACGTGGGGCTGCACCACGCTCGACTTGCGCGGCGAGAAGTTTGCGGAGAACGATCTCTCGGGCTGGGCCCAACAGATGCGTCATGCCGACGATCAGGGGCCCTCCAATGCGTTCAGCAACAAAGCCCGGCAGATCGACCGGAGCCTCGGCGGCCCCCGCGACGCCGTGCCGAGCAGCCGTTTCTAACGGGGTTCTTCCCGAACGGCCCATCGCGTGGACTCCTGATCTTAGGCATCTTTTCGGCCAACGCGATCTCGGGACTGAGAGCCAAGATGTCGGAATCCCTCGAGCCGCTTTACGGAACACTTTGCCGGCACGTCCGCAAGACGGCCTTGCTCAGCTCGATTGACGCGTTGTTGGGATGGGATGAACGGACCATGCTTCCCTCGGCCGGGGCCGAGCACCGGGCCGAGCAGGTGACGCTCCTGTCGGGCATGATCCACCAGCGATGGACCGATCCGGACCTGGGCCGTTGGCTGGCCGAGCTGGCCGAAAGTCCTCTGGCCGTCGATCCGTCGAGCGATTCCGGGGCTACCATCCGCCGGATCAAACGGCAGCACGAGCGATGCGTCAAGTTGCCCCGCACGCTGGTCGAGGAGTTGGCCCGGGTGTCGGTCCTCGGCCAACAGGCATGGCAGGCCGCCCGCAAGAACGACGACTTCCCGGCGTTTCGGCCCTGGCTTGAAAAGATCCTCGACCTGAAGCGGCAGGAGGCCGAGTCGCTGGGCTATCCGGAATGTGCGTACGACGCGCTTTTGGATGAATTTGAGCCCGACGAGCGGACGGCGAACGTGGCCCAAGTGCTCGCCCAGCTTCGCGAGGAGTTGGTGCCCCTGGTCGGCCAGATCCGCCAGAGCGGCCGGCAGGCGGACCTTTCCATCCTCCAGCGGAGCTTCCCGGTCGGCGAGCAGGAGGCGTTTGGCCGCGAGGTGGCCGCCCGCATCGGCTTCGACTTCAACCGGGGCCGGCTCGATGTGACGGCCCACCCCTTTTGCTCTTCCCCGGGCCCAAGCGATTGCCGCATCACCACCCGATACAACGAGCACTTTTTCAACGAGGCCTTCTTCGGCATCCTGCACGAGGCCGGACACGGGATCTACGAGCAAGGGCTCCGGGCCGATCAGCACGGGCTGCCGCTGGGCGAGCCGATCTCGCTGGGAATACACGAATCGCAATCGCGGATGTGGGAAAACATGGTCGGACGCAGCCGCGGGTTCTGGGAGCACTTCTACCCCGAGGCACAACGCCGCTTTCCCCAAGCGTTGGGCGACGTGTCGCTCGACGCCTTTCACTTCGCCGTCAACGACGTCCGCCCCTCGCTGATTCGCGTGGAAGCCGACGAAGCGACCTACAACCTTCACATCCTCGTCCGGTTCGAGCTCGAGCAGGCTCTCTTGGCCGACGACCTCGCGGCCGCCGACCTGCCGGGCGCCTGGAGCGAAAAGTACCAGCACTATCTCGGCATCAGGCCGTCGAGCGACGCCGACGGGGCGTTGCAGGACATCCACTGGAGCGGCGGGGCGATCGGCTACTTTCCCACCTACTCGCTCGGCAACCTCTATGCCGCGCAACTGTTCGCCCAAGCGGAGGCCGACCTGGGCGGATTGTCCGACCAGTTCTCCCAAGGTAAATTTCACCCCTTGTTGGAGTGGCTTCGCGGGAACGTCCACCAACAAGGCCAGCGCTACTCGGCCGCGGAACTCGTCGAGCGGATCACCGGCCGGCCGCTCTCCCACGCGCCGCTGATCGAGCACCTTCGAGGCAAGTTGGGCCCCCTGTACGGCCTCGCCTGAAGCGTTCCCGCTCGCCCCATGCCGCCGTGCCCGCGGCAGCTCGACAACCAATATACTGAGGGTGTCCGGGAATGGGGAACACCGGAAACCTTTGTAGGGAACGGCCTCTGTGCCGTTCCGCCGACCACCGAGCGCACCGGAACGCCACAGAGGGCGTTCCCTACAGGCCGAAATTCCCGGACACCCTGAAGATACTGGCCAAGCGTGCGAGGCCGGTGGTACACTGGAGGGGAATGCAAGAACCGAGGGAGAGGCAACATGTCCTGGATTGCGGCCTGCAAAATCTGTCAGGAGCCCGTGACGATCCCCGAAGGGGCCGACCGGAGCGAGTCCGTCTGCTGCCCGCGCTGCCGGGCCGAGTTCCTCTCGAGCGAAGTGCCCGGCGAGGTTGGGCAGGAGGGCGGCTCGGCCGAGCCCCCGCACGATGTGCTCCCGGTCGAGGCTCTTTTTGACGAGACAAGCGAGCCCGAAACGTCGGAACTCCAGGGCGAGCCTTCCGAAGGAAAGGAGGAGGAAGAGGAGCCCGGACTGGACCTCTGGGTCGAGCAGGCCGAAGAGTTCCCCGAGATCGATTTGAGCCGCGGGATCGAAACCGATTCCGAAACAGGCGGACTAGTTGCCGAGGCGCAAGAACCGGCTGGCCAGCTTGAAGAAGAAACGGAGTCGGAGGACGCGGCCGAGGACTCGGAGGGGCCCAACGTGGCGTCGGAAGACGTGGTGCCCGAAATCGCCACCGACGAGCCCGAGCCTTCGACCCATGAACCGCCCGAGGCGACGCCCGCGACCCCCCAGCACGCGGAGAGCCCGCGGGTACGCTGTCCCGCGTGCGAGGCCGAATACGGGCTGAGCCAGATGATCGTCGTAAGCACCGGCTCCCGGCTCGGGGCGGCCGCGGCAGCCGCCGTCGCCGGAGCAACGGCTCATTCCGCGACAGGAGAAAGTCCCGGCGAAGGGCCCATGCTCGACGTTTGGGCCAGGGCCGATACTGTGCCTCAGATCGACCTGGGCGAAGCGGCCGGCGCGCAGGTCGTCTCCGCGGAACCCGGGGCGTTCGATTTCGCCCGGGACGACTCCGAGGCGGCCGACGGCTCGGGGAGCGTGGCGGCGGCCCGACAAGAGCGACGGCGAAAGCAGAAGAGCGGCCTGCGCACGATCATGGGGCCCATCTTCGGCGGAATCGCCGGGCTGGTGATCGCCTACTACCTGCTCAACTGGATTCGAGGCGAGGCGGGCAATTTCATGGAGATTCCTTTGCCCGGCGTGCCGCACACCTACAAATACTCGCCCGAGTGGTTTCCCGGTTGGATGAAGCCGGAAGCGGATTCAGAAGATGTCGCGTCGGAAGAGACCGCCGACGGCGGCCGACGATTCCTGCTTGATCCTGGGAAGCATCGTCGACAACCCGGCCGAGAACCTCGTCGGCTTCGAGACCCAACAGCGGTTTGTCGTCTGGTCGGGCTTGACGATCAAGCTGGAAGAGTGACGGCCCGCCCGGCCCTCACCAAATCCAGCTAAGGCCCAGGTGCGGGCCGTGGTAGACCGTCTTGCCTTTGTCGACCAGCGTGGCCGGGCCCGAGGTGAGAATGTCGATGTCCTGGCTGAGATTGTCCGAAGCCAGCACCAGGCCGTCCACCCAAAGGGCATTGTAGCCGCCGTGGACCGCCAGGCATTCGGTGACCTGCAAGGTGGCGCTTAGCCGCAGGTCCAATGCGAAGGCCGAGGTCTGCTCTTCGCGACGGCCCGTGTGCGTGCCCGCATAGGGGGAACCGGGGTCCCCGGCATGCACGTAGACGGTGTCCTGGCTGGCCGCGTTATTGAAGGCGGCCCCTTTGATTTCGCAGTCGATCCACCAGGCAGGCTCGACGTGGAACTCGAAGAGAGCCCCGATCTGGACCCCGAGCATGGTGTTTTCCGTCGCGGTGGTCACCGTGTTCGTGGTGGGATCAACGGGAACCGCGGATTCGGTGTGATAGAGGAAGGTCTCCCCGATGTCCATGTAACGGCCGCCGACCAGCACGGAGACCTGTAGCGGCTCGTACGGCATGGGGAGCCAACGGCGCAGGTTCCATTCGATGTTGCTCAGGCTGGAAGTGCAGCGGATCTCGGCGAGGTTGTTGTAGTCGAGCCCGATGATCGCCGGATTGCCGAAATCGGAGAACGGTGAGAAGAGGCTGGCGGGGTACGTCGTCGTTGGGTTTCCCGCCCCATCCACGGCGGCGACAAACTGCGTCGAATCGCGTACGGCCGCGATCTCGTCCCAGTCGGTGACCTGAAAGTAGGTGGCCTCGAAGGCGTGATAATCGCCAAGCCTGCGCCCGATCGTCCCGCGCCCTCCCCCCTGAAAGCCGAAATCGAGGTCGTTCGTGCCGAGTACAAAGGCGGGGGTGTCCGCCGCGGTCCACGTACCCGGCGGGTCTTCCGTCCAGACTCGCGTGACCAGTGCCTGGAACGGATGGTCGGCGGAGGCGTCCCTCTTCAGGGCCAGTCCTTCAACCTGGAAGTACCACATCGGGCCTTCCGGGCTGGCAGAGGCGGCGAACGGGCCGGGCAGGAATTGCCTCTCGGAGTAGGCGATCTCTCCCTCCGCCGGCGCCAACTCCAACGGGACATCTTGCCCCGAAAAGCCCAGTTCGCCGGGACCGGCGGCGCCCGCCATCCGGGCGCAGGCCAGGATGAACCCTATCACGATCAGCGTCAGATCACCTTTTCGGCTTCGCATGAGCGGAGATTCCCCCACGGCGTGCGGTTTCGACACGCGACAGACAGGTCAGGCCACGTAATATCTTCGGCCGTTCGCCCTATCGGCATTACCAAAAAATGAGACACAATCCTCACGAACGACCCAGGGTGCGTGGACTTCCCATATTCCTCCGGCTTCCCATGTGTCCTCTGGCGGCAGCGGAATTTCTCGAAATTGTGGGATTGACAGCACGATTGTCCTGGAGTACTAATACAATATAAGACCCAACCATTGGGACGGGACCGTGCAATTCCAAATTGATACCAAGAGCGGCGTGCCGTTCTACCGCCAGATCATCGAGCAGGTGAAGTTTGCCATCGCCCGGGGTGATCTGGAGTCGGGCGACCGGCTCCCCACCGTGCGCCAGTTGGCGGTCGACCTATCGATCAATCCCAACACGGTGATCCGGGCCTACCGAGAGCTGGAGATTGAAGGAATGCTCGACACCCAACAGGGCTCGGGTACCTTTGTGAGCAATCACCGGCCCGAAATCGACCAGATCGAGCGTCAGCGGATGCTCGACCAGATCCTGACCGACTTGCTGGCCCGTGCTTCATCCTATGGGTTTTCGCTCGACGACGTTCTCACCGGACTCAAGCATCGAAAGGAGGAGACCAGATGAGCCCCAGTTCCAAGGCCTCGGAGTTGCAGAAGGCGATCGTGTCGCTTTCGCTCGAAAAGTTCGCTACCACGCTTAGGGCCGATTTTCGCTTCGCCCCGCTCAACACGCTCTTGTTGGTGGGCATTTTTGTGATCGGACTGTTCGTCCACATTGCATGCTATGAGTTCACGTGGCAGGCGGTCGTGCTCTCGCTGGGCTCGGCGCTGGTCCTTTCCGTGCTGCTGAAGGTGGGCCAGGTATGGGAGGCCGTGATCGTGCTGGGAACCGCCGACAGCTTGATCGCCTACTTGATCCTCCAACGCGACCACGAGAGCGCCGTGCTCCTGGTGACGATCACCGTGGCGCTCCTGGTGGCCCCGGCCGTGCAAATCGCCTACCAGTGGGAGCGGGCGGTCGTGCTCCGCTTCGGCCGGTTCAAGGGGCTCCGCAAGCCAGGCTTGTTCGTGGTGGTGCCGGTCGTCGACAAGGTGGCCCAGTTCGTCGACCAGCGGATTCGAGTGACCGACTTCAGCGCCGAGACCACGCTGACCTCGGACACCGTGCCCGTGAGCGTCGACGCGATCGCGTTCTGGATGGTCTGGGATGCCCAAAAGGCGGTGCTCGAAGTCGAGCATTTTGACGAGGCCGTGATCCTCTCGGCGCAAACCGCCCTGCGCAACGCCATCGGCAAGCACGAGCTGGCGGCGCTCCTTTCCGAGCGGGACCGCCTGGGCCAGGAAATCCAGCGGACGCTCGACGAAAAGACAAACGCCTGGGGCGTCACGACCCAGGCCGTGGAAATCCGCGACATCGTCATCCCCAAGGGCCTCGAAGACGCCATGTCGCGCCAGGCCCAGGCGGAGCGCGAGCGCCAAAGCCGGATCATCCTGGGGACCGCGGAGACCGAGATCGCCGAGAAATTCGCACGCGCCTCGGAACACTACCGCGACAATCCGGTCGCCCTGCACTTGCGGGCGATGAACATGGTCTACGAGGGTTTGAGAAACAAGGGGGCGATGATCATCGTCCCCTCCAGCGCGGTCGAGACGATGGGCCTCGGGGCGCTCGGAGGGCTGACCGCCTTCGGGCAACAACTCCAACGCTCCGAAGCGATGAATCCAGAAGGCGACGAAAGGCCCGACGACGCGCCGGGCGAAACAACCGATTAGAGGAGGCGAAACCATGAGTCCGTCAACCGACTTAAACGACGTGCTTGACGTCGTTGCCAAGATTCTTCTGCGGTGCTTCGCGTTTGGCTTTCTCCTGCTTCTCGTTTGGCTCGCGTCCCTGCTCGTGGCCGGAGACTGGGCATACCAGGTTCATTCCAGACTCTTCGATCTGTCGGAGCACGATTTCGACGTGATGAACTACTACGGCCTGGCATGCACCAAGATGTGCACCTTCCTGTTCTTCCTCGGTCC